>JBKKDH010000381.1:0-2815 GCA_046708445.1 Arthrobacter sp. | reverse complement strand
CTGTGCCCGGGTACAGACGCGTAGCGTTATCAAAAGTAACTGTAGCCACAGTTATCAATCCCTTCACCGGCAGGTACGTGCCGGACGATCCGTTGTGAATGGTTCATGTTTGTTCAGTTGTCCACGGCTTCCAGCCGTGTACTCCCCGGCCGAGGCCGAGGAGTATCGAGTGACGCCGCACGGTTCTTGTGCGCCACATCACAAGCAAGAGTATGTCAGATCAAACGTGAATTGGACCAAATGTTACGGACGTCACACGTGAGGTTCGCTACTGGCCGTGGCCGCCGAAGTTCTCGGGTTCCTCTTCAGCCACCGCCAGGCTTCGTTCCTGCAGCAGGGTTTCCAGCAATTCCGCGACGTGCACGGGGGCTTCCACCCTGAACTGCGCCTGTGTGAAGTCCAGCCCGACTTTCACGCCTACATCGCCTGATTCCAGGCGGGCCAGGGCGTCCTCGTCCGTGGTGTCGTCTCCGGCGAACAGGACGGCAGTTGCCCCGGTGATCTGCCGCAGGAAGGTCACGCCCTCACCCTTGGAGGCGTTAACGACGGAGGTTTCGAGCACCTGCTTGCCGTTCTTGAGGAACACCCCGCGGCGGTCCTGCAGCACGGCGCGCGCGGCTGCCACGGCGTCCTCCGCGACATCTGGGGTGGCCAGCCGGGTGTGGAGGACGACGCCGGCAGGCTTGTCCTCGAGGAGGGTGCCCGGCGCCTGTTCCACGATCTCTTCCAGGATGCCTCGCACGTCCGCCAGCAGCGCACGCTGGTCCTCGTCCAGGGTCAGCTCCGCGGAACCGGGGCCAAGCCAGGCCTCGGCGCCGTGGCTGCCGATCAGGAGGGTGTCCACCGGGGGAGAAGCCACCGCGCGCAGGCTGGCGAGGGCCCGGCCCGAGATGAGTGCCGTCGTCGTACGCGGCAGGGCGGCGAGCCCGGCAAACGCCGTGGCGGAGCGCGGGAGCGGGCGGGCGTCGCCGGCATGGTCCACAATCGGCGAGATGGTGCCGTCAAAGTCCATGGCCACCAGCAAATGCTCCGTCTGCGCGATGCGCCGGAGGGCGTCGCGAAGTTCCGGGGAAAGCGTCAGTGGGCCCTTGGCCGGGCGGGCATCATGAGTCATCGCGGACCACCTTTTCGTTGAGGGCCTGGAGGAAGTCAGCGGACCAGTAGTCCACATCGTGTTCCAGAATCTGCTTGCGCATGGCCCGCATCCGGCGGGCGGCGTCCTTCGGGGACATGTTGACGGCCCGCATGATGGTGTCCTTCAGGCCGTCGATGTCGTGCGGATTCATCAGGAGTGCCTGCTTCAGCTGGTCAGCTGCGCCGGCGAACTCGCTCAGGACCAGGGCGCCGTCGTTCTGGGTCCGGGCGGTCACGTACTCTTTGGCGACCAGGTTCATGCCGTCCCGCAGGGCAGTGACCAGCATGACGTCGGCGGCGAGGTATAGGGCCACCATTTCCTCCACCGGGTAGCTGTGGTGCAGGTAGCGCACGGCGGTGTTCTGGATGGTGTCGTAGGTTCCGTTGATATGGCCCACGGTGCCTTCGATCTCCTCGCGAAGGAGCCGGTACTGCTCCACCCTCTCCCGCCTGGGGCTGGCCACATGGATGAGGGTTGCATCTCCGACGGTCAGTTTTCCTTCGTTCAGCAGCTCTTCAAAGGCCTTGAGCCTGTGGCGGATGCCCTTGGTGTAATCCAGCCGGTCCACGCCCAGCAAGATGGTTTTGGGGTTGCCCAGGTCCTGGCGGATCTGGCGGGCGCGCTCGATGATCTCCGGTTTGTTGGCCAGTTCGGTAATCTGCGCAACGTCGATGGAGATGGGGAAAGCCTGGGCCCGGGCGATGTGCGTGATTTCGCCGTCGTGGCCCTTCACGTGCACCTGCTGTTGCTTGACGCTGGCGCCCAGGAACCGCCGCGCGGAGCGCATGAAGTTGCCGGCATCACTGGGGCGCTGGAATCCAACAAGGTCTGCGCCCATGAGGCCGTCGATGATGGCCTGCCGCCACGGCAGCTGGGCGAAGATTTCCGGCGGAGGGAAGGGGATGTGGTTGAAGAACCCGATCCGCAGGTCGGGCCGCGCTTCGCGCAGCATCCGGGGAACCAGCTGCAGCTGGTAGTCCTGGATCCACACGGTTGCGCCGTGGTCGGCATGGCGTACGACGGCGTCCGCGAACCTTCTGTTGACCCTGCGGTAGGCGTCCCACCAGGTCCGGTGGAACTCCGGGGGTGCGATCACATCGTGGTAAAGGGGCCAGAGCGTCGCATTGGAGAAGCCTTCGTAATACAGCTCAACATCGTCGGTGCTGAGCTGGACCGGGACGAGATCCATCCCGCCGTGGCTGAACGGTTTGACCGTTTCATCCGGGGCTCCGTGCCAGCCCACCCACGCGCCGTCGGTCTTTGTCATCATCGGGGCCAGAGCAGTCACGAGACCGCCTGGTGAGCGCCTCCAGCCGGAGCCGTCGTCGCCGCTCTCACCGGCATTGCAACGGTCTACTGGCAGCCTGTTGGACACCACCATGAACTCGTATTTTGTACTCTCGCCCTGGCTGTGTCCGGCGGGGCCGGAGTCAGTCGCGGAGTTGGGTTTTTCCTGGACAGGTGTTTGCATTGCGGCCCCCTGGGGTTGCTTGTGCCTCTAAGCCCACCCTAACGGGGCGGAATCTTCCGTGCTATTCGTCCGTTGGTCAAGGGGAGGAATAGTTGAAAGCGCAAGCTCTCAGGTTTCTCCCCTAAAATGATGGAGTTGCCACTGAGTGGTCCCCCCACGTCGATCGACCCAAGGAACACATGAGCCCCGCAAATGAAGTACGTAAGTCC
>JBKKDH010000380.1:0-4282 GCA_046708445.1 Arthrobacter sp. | reverse complement strand
GGTCAACCGTGAAGGCTACCTTGCCGTCGATGATGGCCTGGGCAAGGTCACCATTCATGTCGAAGGAGGCAACCTTGACTTTGCTCTGCAACCCCAAGGCTTCCACTGCTTTGTTGATGGTCAAGGTGAACGGCGCGCCGAGGCCGATGATGGCGTCTGCATCCGGGGTGGCCTGGAGCTTCGCGGTCACGGTGGAGGAAACCTGGGTCATATCGGTTCCCTGGACAAACAGGTTCTCGGTACCGGGGATCTTCGACTTGACACCGGCGCACCGGGAATCCAGTGCGACGTTGCCTTGTTCCATAATCACGCAGATCGGGTGCTTGGCCCCGAGGGAAGAGAGCTTGGTTCCGACGGCGGCGCCAGCCAGGTTTTCATCAGAACCGAAGTGCGTGAAGGCACCTACTTGCCGCCACACATCCGCACCGGAGTTAAGGCTGACGACAGGGATACCGGCGTCAGTGGCCTTCTTCAGGACGTCCTTAAGCGCGTCCGGCTTGGCCAAGGTAACGGCGATGCCGCCTACCTTCTGGTCAATGGCCTGCTGGATCAGCTGGGCCTGGCGGCCGCCTTCGGGATCTGACGTGTAGAGCAGCTCCACGTTGTCCTTCGCGGCCGCTTCTTCGGCGCCCTTGCGGAGAATGTCCCAGAAGGTGTCGCCGGGAGCGGCATGGGTGATCAGGGCGACCTTAATCCGTTCCGTCTTGGCCGCCTGGCCACCACCGGCGGCGTTGCCGGAGTCCTCGGACTTGCCGCCTGTACTTGAACATGCACTGAGTGCGAGCAACGGGACGACCGCCGCCACCAAAGCCGTCTTACGCCAAGAGAACTTAACCACAATGAATCTCCTTTGATTTCAGCTCCGGGCTGCCACCTTGCAGCCGCCGGAATCTGCTAATTACGATCATGGTGACTCGGACCACACATGTCAATAGTTTGTCCTGACATTAGTATGTAAGCACGTAACTTTTTCGGGTTGTCAGCGTTAAGAACCAGTGTTCGGGGCTTTCTACCACTTCAGACACCCGCCATCGGCGGTGGGACGGCCTGGGTGCGCCCCGACGCCTCGCTTGAGCAGATACGACAAAGGCAGCACCGCCGTAGTCGGCGGCACTGCCCATAGGAGTCCGGTACTGCCGGTTGCGTATTATGCAGTCAAGCTTTTCGCGGTTTCCGGCTTCACTCCGGCGATGTTCTTGAAGTAGTGCTCCAGGTCCTCGAGGCTCTTATCCTTGGTCTCCGGGATGAACTTCGAGGCGAAGAGAATGGCCCCGACGCCCAGCACTGCGAAGACAAAGAATGTGTTAGAGAGCCCGATCGCCGCGAGGAGCTGCGGGAATCCAAAGCCGACCAGGAAATTCACGATCCACAGCACGAAGGCTGATGCACCCATGCCCAAGCCGCGCATCTTCAGCGGGAAGATCTCAGAGAGCATCAGCCACGTCACAGGGGAGATGGCACCCTGCTGGAAGGCCAGGAAAGTGACGGTCAGAGCCAATATCACATAGCCCCGGCCGGCCCCTTCGGGCAGGATCACTGAGAAGATGCCGATGAGAAGCAGGGCGCTGGTGGTGCCGATCTGACCGGTGATGAGCATCTTGCGCCGGCCAACCCTGCCCAGGAGCCAGATCCCCACAAACGTTGCCAGCACCGAGACGATGCCGTTAGCGATGTTCGCGGTCAGGGCAGCCTCGCGGCCGAACCCTGACTGGGCGAGGATCTGGGTGCCGTAGTACATGATCGAGTTCACGCCGGTGATCTGCTGGATGACGGCCAAACCGATGCCCACCACAAAGATCCTCCGCAGCCAGGGAATCCCGAGGTCCTTCCACGAGCCCATCTTGGACTTGTAGTCCTCCACGGCCATCGCCTTGACTTCCTCGAACTCAGCCCGGGCTTCCTCCTGGGAACGTATGCGCCGCAGCACGCTGAGCGTTTCACCGAAGCTTCCCATCGAGGCGAGCCAGCGCGGGCTCTCCGGCATGAAGTTCATGCCGATCCACAGGGCGATGGCAGGCAGGGTGGCGATCACCAGCATCCAGCGCCAAATTCCACCCGCTTCACCGAAAGTGTTGCCGAGGTATGCGTTGAAGATGAAGGCCAACAGCTGGCCCGTGACGATCATGAGCTCGTTCTGGGTGACGATCCTTCCCCGCCGCGCACTGGGTGAGACCTCGGCAAGGTAGACGGGCACGGTAACGGAGGCGCCGCCAACGGCCAGGCCAAGCACAAACCGGGCCAGGATCATCACCTCGGTGTTCGGCGCGAAAGTGCACGCGAGGGTCCCCGCCAGGAAGATCATGGCAAGGACCATGATCATCTTGCGGCGGCCGTTCCGATCCGCGAGCCGGCCACCGAACAACGCTCCGAAAGCGGCACCGAACAGGAGCGAGGACGTGACAAGGCCCTCAGTCAGCGGTGTGAGGCCCAAGTCCTCCTGCATGTAGGGCAGTGCACCGTTAATGACACCGGTGTCGTAGCCGAACAGCAGCCCGCCGAATGTCGAAATGATGGTGACGGTCCGCAGGGCGCGTTTATGGTTGATGGTCGGTTTCCGGGCGACGTCCGGTGAAGCACCCGGCGCCGTCATACGCTCACCTTCTGGATGTGCTGCTTCATGGTCTCCAGCTGGTAGCGGGAGACGTCCGCAGCGTTGTCGTCCTCGGCGAAAACACTGGACGCCATCACGGTATCGTCGCGGTCGAGGAAGCCTATTTCCTTCAGCCCTCCGAAGAACTCGTCCCAGTTGACATCGCCGTCGCCGATCTTTAGGTGCTGGTGCACGCGCACCGGGTTGCCCGGAGGGTTGGTGATGTAACGGAGGCCATGCGATGCGTGGTGGTCCATGGTGTCCGAGACGTGGACCAAGCGGAGCTTGTCCCCTGCGGCGCGCATGATGTCCAGGGGTGCATTCTTCATATGGAAGCTGTGCGAGGCCACGTACACCAGGCCCACGTTCTTGGAGTTCAGGCCGCGGATCACCCGGATGGCGGCCAGACCTTCCTCGACGAAGTCGTCCGGGTGCGGATCGATCAGCAGGTCGATGCCCTCCCGCTCGATGATCGGCAGTAGCTCTTCCATGGAGCGGTAGAAGGCGCGCTCGGACTCTTCGGCCATTTCGGGGCGGCCGCTGAATTCGGTGTTCATCGTTCCAACGCCCAAATCCACCGTGATCTGGATGGCGCGCTTCCAGTAGCGCACGGCCGCTTCGCGGGCGTCCTCATCCGGACCGGACCAGCGGAGAACCGGCAGGACGGAGGCGATCTCGATGTCGGCGTCCCTGCAGGCCTTCTTCAGCTGCCCCACCAGATCGTCGTCGGCCTTCGGGTGGTTGTAGAACGGGATGAAGTCGGCGTGCGGGGTCATCTGCATGTACTTGTAGCCGAGGTCCGCCACCATTCGGGGAAATTCGAGCAGGCGGTGCGAGTGGTGGAACGGCGTTGGATCAAGTGCGATTTTCACGAGGAACACTCCATTGTGGATCAGTCAGGTTGTGCGTGGGACGGGAGAGAAACGGGAAGGGGGCCGCGGCCCCCTTCCCGTTCTTCCTAGCTGTAGACGGCGGGCTTGGCGTTCAGCTTCACGGCGACTTTTTCGCCGTTCTTTTGCGCTTCGACGCCAGCTTCGCAGCATGCTGCGGTGGCGTAACCGTCCCAGGCGGTGGGGCCGCCGATTTCGCCGCGGACCGCAGCGTCAACCCAGGACTGGATTTCGACGTCGTACGCCGCGCCGAAACGCTCTTCGAAACCGGGAGTGACGTTACCTCCCCAGCGGCCGGCGTTGCGCGTGTACGGTCCCTTGTCACCGCCGATGCTGACGATGCCGTCTTCGAAGGAAGCCTGGGTGGCCACTTCGTAGCCGAACTTGGCGTTGACGTAGATCTCGACGTCGGCCAGAACGCCGGACTCGGTCTCAAGCAACACATGCTGCGGGTCGTGCTGGCCAGCCGGGGCGTTCTTCGTGGCCTTGCCCAGGCGCACCTGCACGGAGGTGATTTCCTCGCCGGTGAAGAACCGGATGGCGTCGAATTCGTGCACCACGGAGTCGTTGATCAGCATCTCGTTGGTGAAGCCGGCCGGTGTGCTGGGGTTGCGGTGCTGGTGGTGCAGCATCAGCAGTTCACCCAGCTCGTGGTCCCGGATGAGTTGCCCCAGGGCGGCGTATTCGGCGTCAAATCGGCGCATGAACCCAACCTGGATGCGCTTGTGGCCCAGCTCAACCTCGGCCTGGACGATCTTCCAGGAGGATTCGGCGTCAGGGGTGAGCGGCTTCTCGCAGAGGA
>JBKKDH010000379.1:0-17437 GCA_046708445.1 Arthrobacter sp. | reverse complement strand
GGCTTGTCTAGCTGCCACGCCCGCTACCGGGGTCATCGACCAGTAATGTCAGACCCCCTTGAGAGAGTATTCCCATGGAAGCTTTCAGGGTTCAGCGCGCGGAACACGGTGGTCAATCCGCCCTGCTCACGCGGGCTGAGTCGCCTATTGGGGGCGCTTCCAGCAAAAGACCCGGCGCCAGGACACTTCGGGTAGACCCCCGCTGCACTCCGTTGACTGAACCGGCAGAACTCCCGGACACCGCGGGGCCCTCAGCGTCCGCAGGGTTTCTCGGGCCCAGCGGACGCCTTGGCGCCGCCGAAGCGCCGGGTTCGTGCCTGCCCAGCGCTGCGGGGCTGCCGGATGCTGCCGGGCTCGCGGATGCTTCCGCGCTGGCGGAGGCTATCGCCGTTGTGAAGGCAGCCGTCGCGGCGGGGCCGGACTTTCTGGCCATGGCGGGCTACGCTGAAGCCGCCGATTACGCCAGCCAGGTCGAGGATCTCTCCCGGTCCGTGGAGTACCTGCAGGTCCTCGGCGCCGGCGCCGTGGACCGCACCCGCGCCCAGGCCATCACCGACGCAGCAGCCGCCCGGACCAGGACCGGCCGGACCTGGATCACCGGCTGGGACAACGGCACCGAAACCCTCAATGAAACCGACGCTTCCTGGCCGCATGGCAGTGCCGATCCCGCCGCCGTTGGCGACACCGGCTTCGCCGGTTCCACGACGCCTGTCTACGCCGGATTCACCGGCCCCGCAGTAGTGTCTGTTGCACCAGCACCTGCCGCTTCCGGTCGGGCTGTTTCGTCTGTTCCGGCGTCGCCGGCTGATGACGGGTGCCGGAACACCGCGGAGTTCCTGCGTGCCCGGCTCCGGATCAGTTCCGCCGAAGCCCACCGCCGGATCACTCTCGCACACACGGTCCTTCCCCGGCCCGGGATCACCGGCCACACCCAGCCCGCCGAACGCCCCGAACTCGCGACCGCCCTCGCCGCAGGGATTGTCGCGTCCCGCCCCGCGACCATCATCACCCTGGCCCTGGACCGCGTCCGGCACCACGCCACCGAGGACACCACCGCCCGGATGGAACACGCCCTGACCCGCACCGCCGCCGAAAACGACACCGATTTCCTCACCAGCATCGCCCGCCGCTGGACCGACGCAATCGACCAGGACGGCACCGAACCCACCGAACACGAACTCCACCACCGGCAAGGCGCCTTCCTCCGCCAGCGACGCCGCGGACTGCACCACCTCGAAATCTTCGCCACACCCGACCAGTACGAACACCTCCTGACCGTCATGAACACCGCCACCAACCCCCGCACCCACCCCACAACAGAGGCAGGCAACACCGACACCACAGGCGCCAGCGATACCAGCGGCAGCGACACCGGCAGTACCCCGGACGGCAGGACCACCCACGACACCGGCAGCGCCCCTGATAACGACCTGGACCGGCGGACCCGGCCACAGCAACTCCTCGACGGGCTCGTCGGCGACTGCAAGGCAGCGCTGGCCAGCGGCACCCTCCCCGCGGCCGGAGGGCTCCGCCCCCAGGTGATGGTCACCATCACAAGGACCCCGCTACCGCTCCCAAACAACCGGCACCACCACCAACCCCGGCGCCGGGACCCCCGACCCTCCCAGTAGCCCCGGCACCGGGTCGTTCGTGTTCACCGGCCCCGTCACCGCCACCACGGTCCGCAAAATCGCCTGCGACGCCGACATCATCCCCGTCCTGCTCGGCAGCAACGGACGCATCCTGGACATCGGCCGCACCACACGCATCTTCCCGACCCACATCCGCAAAGCCATCACCGCCCGCGACCACGGCTGCGCCTTCCCCGGCTGCACCATCCCCGCACCCTGGTGCGAAGCCCACCACATCACCTACTGGTCACACGGCGGAACCACCAGCACCGACAACGGCGCACTCCTGTGCACCCATCACCACCACCTCATCCACAAAGAACAATGGAAAATCCAGGTTAAAAACGGCATCCCCTGGTTCATCCCGCCACCCCACATCGACCCCCGCCAAAAACCCCAAAGAAACCACCACCAAACCTAAGCCGCTACTCAGGTCCAGGCAGATAGCGAAAGTGGCGCACCTCCTCTTGCACCTTCCCTGACTACTTGTATTACAAGTTTTATACTTGTACTCTAAGTGGGAGGGCAATGCAGCCCGGACAGCCTGCTTTCGAGGAGCACCATGAGCACCGTAGACCTCATCCGCCATGTAAAACTTTCCACTGCGAGACTTCCGCTCGCCGTGCCGATCAGTGACGCCAAGGTGTTCACCGGCCGCCAGAAGCCCATGACCGAGGTGGTCTTCCTCTTTGCCGAGATCACCACGGAGCAGGGCCACAGCGGTATCGGCTTCAGCTACTCCAAGCGTGCCGGCGGCCCCGCCCAGTACGCGCACGCCAAGGAGGTCGCCGAGGGAATCATCGGGGAGGACCCCAACGACATCGGCAAGCTCTACACCAAGCTTCTCTGGGCCGGCGCCTCCGTGGGCCGCTCGGGCGTCGCCACCCAGGCGCTGGCTGCCATCGACATCGCGCTTTACGACCTCAAAGCCAAGCGCGCCGGCCTGCCGCTGGCGAAGCTGCTGGGCTCCTACCGCGACTCCGTCCAGACCTACAACACCTCCGGTGGCTTCCTCAACGCCTCCCTGGAGGAGGTCAAGGCCCGCGCCACGCAGTCCCTCGATGAAGGCATCGGCGGTATCAAGATCAAGGTCGGCCTGCCCGACAGCCAGGAGGACCTGCGCCGCGTCGCAGGCATCCGCGAACACATCGGCTGGGACGTCCCCCTGATGGTGGACGCCAACCAGCAGTGGGACCGCGCCACGGCACTGCGCCTGGGCCGCCAGCTGGAGGAGTTCAATCTCGTCTGGATCGAAGAACCGCTGGACGCGTACGACTTTGAGGGCCACGCCCACCTGGCCAACGTCCTTGACACCCCCATCGCCACGGGCGAGATGCTGGCGTCCGTTGCGGAACACAAGGGCCTGATCAACGCCAACGGCTGCGACATCATCCAGCCGGATGCACCCCGCGTCGGCGGCATCACCCAGTTCCTGCGCCTCGCCGCCCTCGCCGATGAGCGCGGGCTCGGGCTGGCTCCGCACTTCGCCATGGAGATCCACCTGCACCTTGCCGCCGCCTATCCGCGGGAGCCGTGGGTGGAGCACTTCGACTGGCTGGACCCGCTGTTCAACGAACGCCTCGAAACCAAGAACGGCCGCATGATCGTTCCGGACCGCCCCGGCTTGGGCGTGACCCTGAGTGACCAGGCCCGCGCCTGGACCACCGAGTCCGTGGAGTTCGGCGCGTAACCTTGAACGCATGAGCCGGAACCTGACCGCGGACCTCTCCGCCGACCTTCGCACCCGCATTGTGGACGGCGTCATCCAGCCCGGCGACAAGCTTCCCAGCGAGAACGCGCTGATGGGCGAATTCGGCGTCAGCCGCACCGTGGTGCGCTCGGCCCTGACCCGCCTCCAAGCCGAAGGGCTCGTGGAAACCGAACGCGGGCGGGGCCGCTTCGCGCTGACTCCGCCCGACGACGGCCCCCTGCCAGTCCCGGGCAGCCGGCCGGTAGCCAGCGTCGAGGACCGCCTGCACCTGCTCGAATTCCGGATGGGCGTGGAGTCCGAAGCTGCCGCCCTGGCTGCCCGGAACCACACCGAACGCCAACTCCGGGCCGTCCATGCCGCCCTGGAGCAGTTCACCGCCAGCCCGGACCACCCGGGCCACGCAATGAAGTTCGACTTCGAATTCCACCGCGCCATCGCAGCCGCCTCCGGGAACCCGTTCTACTCGGACTGCCTGGCCGCCCTGGGACAGACCATGATCGCAATGCCGCGCACCCGGCTGATGACCGGCGTCGAGCACTACGCCCGCGACCACTTTGACCAGGTGATCCACGAGCACCGGTCCATCGCTGCAGCCATCACTGATGGTGACGAAACCGCTGCCGCTGCCGCGATGCGCAGCCACCTGGCAAATTCCCGACGCCGGTTTAAGGCTTCCGTGCGGCCGTCCGCTTGAGCCAGTTGGCGCCCACCTGTCGTGATGCTCCAAGGGCATCAAACAATGTCATTTTCGTGTTGGACGCGCATCAAGATTCCTGAATAGGCTGGATTCCGTTGCTGTGGTGCGTACCACAGCGCTAGAACCGGGTCCGTAGACCCCCACCGCAATGCCTAAGGAATTCCCCATGCAGTCTGTAGACACCGCTGTCACGGATGTGGCCCTTGCCACGAAGAAGTTTTTCAAGCGGGTGCTGCCCATCATGCTTGTCATGCTGGTGTGCAACCAGCTGAACCGGTCCAACATCGGCTACGCCCACGAGCACCTCGAAGCGGACGTGGGGATCGGCGCCGCCGCGTACGGCTTCGGGGCAGGACTCTTCTTCATCGCGTACGCCATCTTCGAACTTCCCAGCAACGTCATGATGGAGAAGTACGGCGCCAAGGTGTGGCTGGCCCGCATCATGGTCAGTTGGGGCATCGTGTCCTTCCTGATGGCGTTCGTGCAGAACGAAATGATGTTCTACGTGCTGCGGTTCCTGCTGGGTGCCGCCGAAGCCGGATTCTTCCCGGCAGTGATCTTCTACTTCGCCCGGTGGGTGCCGGCTGGCCAGCGCGGCAAAGCGACCGCCATCTTCATCGCCGGCTCCTCCATCGCCGCAGCGCTGTCCGGCCCCATTGCCGGGATGCTCCTGAGCCTCCACGACGTCCTTGGAATCCGAGGCTGGCAGTGGCTGTTCGGCTTCGAGGGCCTGCTCTCCGTGGTTGTGGGCATCATCGTGTTCTTCCTGCTGGACGCCAAGATCCAGGATGCCAGGTGGCTCTCCGCCGGTGAAAAGTTTGCCCTGGCCAACGCCATCGCGGAGGAGGACGCGCAGCACGCCACGACATCCGGCGGGAAGATCAACCGTTGGAAAATGCTTCTGAACCCGCAGATCCTGCTGCTGTGCGGCATCTACTTCTCCATCCAGCTCTCCATTTACGCCAACACTTTCTGGCTGCCCACCATCGTCAAGCAGATTCCCGGCACCACCGACCTGAGCGTCGGCTTCCTGTCATCGATCCCGTGGGTCTGCGCCGTCTTCGCCATGTATTTCGCCGCCAAGTTGCAGGACAAGGCCAAGTCGAAGAAGCCGCTGCTGGTGGCGGCGCTGCTCGTCGCCGCTGTCGGGACCCTCGCCGCCGCAATCGCCACCCCGGTCCTGGCCCTCGTCTTCCTGGCCATCGCGGCCATGGGCTTCAAGAGCGCCTCGCCGCTGTTCTGGACCATCCCGCAGTCAAGCCTGCACCCACTGGTCCTCGCACCGGCCATCGCCATCATCAACTCGCTGGGCAACCTGGGCGGCTTCGTGGCGCCGTTCGGGTTTGGCCTCATCAAGGAGGGCACTGGCAGTGTTGTGCCGGGCCTGTTCGCCCTGGCCGCCGCCTCCACCCTCGCCGCCGGCCTGGTCTACTTCCTGAAGGAGCGCCGCAACCCGACAACGCCGGAGCAGGCATCCGAGCAGGAGTCCGGCAACGCTGGCGCCGGAGAAGCCCTGCAGCCGGCCACAGCCCGCTAACCAGAGGCGCCACGCAACTTGTCCCCGCCCCGCGGTCCAATCCCCCACGCATTTCCAGGGGAGAAGTCCGCGCGGCGGGGATTAGTCGTTGCAGCGACGGCGGGGCCCAAGTAGTCTGCGGGAACGCAAAAGAGCCCCAGTCCTAAGACTGGGGCTCTTTCATTTGCGTGCGCGAGGGGGGATTTGAACCCCCACGCCCTTTCGGACACTGGCACCTGAAGCCAGCGCGTCTGCCGTTCCGCCACTCGCGCGCAACTTCTTTTCAATGAACTGCGGCCGGTTTCCCGGTTCCGCACCATGTAAAAGCAGCGAGATCAAGCATAACGGACATCGGCGGCAAAACACCAATTGAGGTCAGCGGCATGGTCCAGGCGGTAGGTGCAGAGATGAATCAACGGCGCGGAAGACGCCCGCAAGGAGCCTCGCCGGACCGCACGCAGATACCCTGGAGCGAACTTTTCCGCAGGCCGGGCCGTTGTGGATTAAGGTCATTCACAGGCCTGCCCAGTAGTATCTGATGTAGTAGTGCCTGCCACCGGCGGGCCTGCCGATGCGCAGTGAACTGTGTCGCTGGTTAAGTTCCGTAACGAAGACTGCCCCGCAGCCGGGGGGAAAGGAGAAGGACCATGGGTTTGCTTGACAAGGTCGAGCGCGGCATCGAAAAGGCCGTCCGCGGTGTCTTCTCCACCGGTTCCCGGGCCCAGGTTGAGCCGGTTGAGATTGCAAGCCGGCTTCGCCGCGAGGTGGACCACAAGGCCATCACCATCGCCGCCGGCCGAACCCTCGCCCCCAACGTTTTCGACGTGCTGCTGAGCGAGGACGACTTCAAGCGGGCGCAGGAATGGGGCACTCCGCTGGCTGAGGAACTGTGCGATGTGGTCATTAACCACGTCCGCAGCCAGGGCTACACCCTTCAGGGCTCCGTGCGGATCTCGTTCCGACGCTCCGAGGAGCTTCGCTCCGGCGACTTCGAGATCAAGTCCTCCACGGAGAAATCAAGCGGGGCACCGGCCAGCCCGGCTCCCCGTCCCAATCTCCCTGCCGCACCCAGCCGCCAGCCCACCCGCCTGCAGCCCGTCCTGGACATCGACGGCCCGCGCAACTCACTCAATGCCCCCTCGATCATCCTGGGCCGGTCCTCGGAGGCCGACATTCTGGTTGACGACACCGGTGTTTCCCGCCGTCACTTGGAGATCCGCACGGCGAACGGGGTCACCAGCGCCGTGGACATGGGTTCCACCAACGGCAGCTATGTCAACGGGCATAAGGTCGCCGGCAGCACCGAACTTACCGACGGCTCCACCATCACGATGGGACGGACAAAGATCATCTTCCGCTTGCTCCCCGCCAACTCTGGTGGCCGCCCATGAGCGAACTGACCATTACCGCCCTCCGCTTCGGCTTCCTGCTCCTGCTTTGGGTGCTGATTTTCAGTATCGTGTCGGCCATGCGCCGGGACCTGATGGTGGGCCGCAAGGCCGCCGTCGGGACCCCCACCGCACGCCAGGTCCGGAAGAACCCGGAACTGGCCGAGGCACCGCCGCAGCCCGTCAAGCAACAGGCCCACCAGCTCGTGGTCACCGAAGGACCCCTCAAAGGCACTACCATTCCACTGGCGGCCAGCCCCATCCTGCTCGGCCGGGCCCAAGAAGCCACCTTGGTGCTTGAAGACGACTACGCCTCCGGCCGCCACGCCCGGCTCTTTCCGCAGGGCAGCCGATGGTTCATCGAGGACCTGGGTTCCACCAACGGAACGTATCTGGCGGACCAGCAGCTTACCCGCGCCCTGCCCGTTGAGCTTGGCGTACCTGTGAGGATCGGCAAGACGGTCATCGAATTGAGGCCATAGCCATGGCCGCCCCGGAAATTCCCGCAGACGAGGCACAGCCCGCGCAGCGGCCCCTCATCATGCGCTACGCAGCGCGCTCCGATGTGGGCCGCATCCGCGCCAAAAATGACGACTCTGCTTACGTGGGCCGCCACCTTGCCGTCGTGGCTGACGGCATGGGTGGCCACGCCGGCGGTGACGTGGCCTCAGCCGCCACCGTCCTGGACATGCTGCACCTGGACCACGGGGACTACGACGGCGACGCCGGCACTGTGCTGGCGGATGAAATCCAAACAGCCAACTCGCTGCTGTCCGAGCTGGTACACATCAATCCCAAGCTCGCCGGCATGGGCACCACAGTCACCGCCCTGCTCCTGGCCGAAGGCAAACTGCACTTCGCCCACATAGGCGACTCCCGCGCCTACCGCCTTCGCGACGGCGTCTTTGAGCAGGTCAGCGTTGACCACACGTTTGTGCAGCGGCTCATCGATGAAGGCCGCCTCCGGCCCGAGGAAGCCGAGACACACCCGCACAAAAACGTCCTGATGCGCGTCCTCGGCGACGTCGACGCCAGCCCGGAACTCGACCTGGACACCCTGGAAGTCAAGCCCGGGGAACGCTGGCTTCTCTGCTCGGACGGCCTCAACTACGTTGCCGGGCACGTCGTGGAACGGACGGTCCGCGAGACGAAGGACCTGCGCGAATGCGTCGAAACCCTCGTTGACCTGACGCTGGAAGCCGGCTCACCCGACAACGTCACCGTGGTGATGGTGGAAATAGCGGAGGAAACGCGCGACGACGTCAGCACCGCCGCCGTCGAAATCATCCCTCCCGCTTCGGTCACCGCAGTCGTCACGCCCGGTGAGCCAGCCGGTCCGCAGGCACAGCAGCCACCCACGGCCGGGCCTGCGGCCGAAGCCAAGCCGGCAGGGGAACCCGCGGCGGAGAAAACTGACGCTGAAAAGGCCGGCGCAGGAAAGGCTGACACGGGAAAGGCCGAGGCCGAAAACCCGGACGAAGCCAAGACTGTTGCAGAGCAGCCCGGCAAGGACGAAACCGCCGATTCTACGGACCCGCACCTCGGCGAACACCTCTCTGCCGAAGTCCTCCGGGAGGAACTGGCCTCCCGCCCGCACGAACTTGTAGGCGCCGCCGCCTCCGCGGCCGAATCCGGCTCCATTCCCAGCATCGCCGGCCGCACGGTTGCCCGGCGCGCGGCAACCGTGCTCACCCACAAGGCCGACCAGCCAGCCGGGGACGCGGATGATTCCTTCCTCCAGCCGAGGCCGCGCCGGTGGGTCACCTGGTCCATCGCAGCCTCAGTCCTGGTGGTCCTCACGGTCGGACTCTGGCTCGGGTACGCGTGGACACAGACGCGCTACTACATCGGGGAATACGATGCCCGGGTTGCCATCTACAATGGCGTTTCGCAGCGCCTCGGCCCCATCCAGCTTTCCAGCCTTGAAGCCGTGACGGAGATCCGGATGGACTCGCTGCCGCCGTTCTCGCAGCAGCGCGTCCGGCAGACGGTTCCGGCGCGTGACCTTTACGACGCCCAGCGGATCGTCAAGAACCTCGAGCGCACGGGCACCACGTCCCCGGCTGACGAGTGCCCGGCGCCGTCGCCGACTCCCGCCCCGACAACACCTCCGCCCACACCGGCACCAGCCGACTCGGCTGCGCCTGCAGCCTCTCCGTCGGATCCGGCGGCAGCACCCGCTCCGACGTCGCCCTCACCAAGTCCTACCGTCACCTGCGAGGGCACGCCATGAGCCAGTTGAGCACCATCCCCAAACCCCGGCGGAACGTCGAACTGCTGTTGCTGCTGTTAGCCCTGGCGGTCGGCATCGGCGCCAACATGTTGGTGGGCGTGGATCAGGAGAAGGCGTTTGATACCGACTTCTGGTTCCAGTCCAGCCTGCTGGCTGTCGCGGCCCTCGCGTTCCATGCAGTCCTGCGGATCCGGGCTAAATATGCCGATCCGGTAATACTTCCGCTGGTCGTAGCACTCAACGGTCTCGGCCTCGCCATGATCCACAGGCTGGACGCCCCCGGCGACGACACCGGCAACAACCAGCTGCGATGGACGCTGATTGCCATGGCCGTGGCCATCGCCGTCATCTGGTTCCTCAAGGACCACCGGATCCTCCGACGCTTCACCTATATTTCCCTGGCAGCCAGTGCCCTACTGCTGGTCCTGCCGCTGATACCGGGCATTTCGGCCGGCGAAATCCTGGGCGCCCGCGTCTGGATCAGGCTCGGCCCCATGACCTTCCAGCCCGGTGAAGTCGCCAAAATTACGCTGGCCATCTTCTTCGCGGGTTACCTTTCCTCCAACAGGGATCTGATCCTGCTGGCCGGCCGGAAAATTGGGCCGCTGCAGTTCCCGCGGTTCAAGGACATGGGTCCTATGATCACCGCCTGGCTGGTGAGCATCGGCGTGCTCATCTTCCAGCGGGACCTAGGTTCCTCCGTGCTGTTTTTCGGTCTGTTCATCGTGATGATCTACGTGGCCACCAGCCGGATCAGCTGGGTAGTGATCGGCGTAGCCCTCATCCTGGGCGGCGGCTTTGTGGCCTCCAGGGTTTTCTCCCACGTTGGCCTGCGCATTGATGGCTGGCTCAATGCCTTCACCGACGAGGTCTACGGGCGCCAGTTCGGCGGCAGCTTCCAAATTGTTGAAGGCCTCTTCGGCATGGCCAACGGCGGATTGGTGGGGACGGGTCTTGGCCAGGGCCGGCCCAACCTGGTGCCATTTTCCAACAGCGACATGATCATCGCTTCGTTCGGTGAAGAGCTTGGACTGATCGGGCTGTTCGCCATCGTCATGATGTTCCTGTTGCTCTTCACGCGCGGCTTCCGGGCAGCCCTGGGCACCCGCGACGCCTTCGGCAAGCTCCTGGCGTGCGGCCTTTCCTTTGCCATCGCGCTGCAGTGCTTTGTGGTGATTGGCGGCGTCACGCGGCTCATTCCGCTGACCGGCCTGACCACGCCCTTTATGGCGGCAGGCGGTTCCTCGCTGCTCGCCAACTGGATCATCGTCGGCTTGCTGCTGATGATCTCGCACACGGCAAGGGGCCCGGTGGACACCACGCCGCTGCCGCCTGCCAAGGGCGCAGCATCCAACGGCATTGACACACCAACCGAGGCGGTGAAGCACCTGTGAACCAGGCAATACGAAACTCATGGGTCGCCGCGATCGCGATGTTTGCACTGATTTTCGGCGCCCTGAGCTACGTGCAGGTGATTGGGGCGGACGACCTCAAGGCCAACGCATGGAACAAGCGCGCCATTCTGCAGGACTACTGCAACGACCGGGGCGCCATCATTGTGGGCGGCACACCGATAGCCGAGTCAGTCGAAGGCTCGGAAACGTGCAGGTTCCAGCGCACCTACTCCCAGCCCGAACTCTACGCGGGCATCACCGGCTATTTCTCCCAGAACTACGGGGCCACTGGGCTGGAAGTTGCGATGAATGACCAGCTGGCCGGCAGCTCCGACCAGCAGTTCCTGGACCGTATAGGCCAGCTGTTCCTTGGAAACCAGCCCAAGGGCGCCTCGGTTGAGCTGACCATCGATCCGCGGATCCAGCAACTCGCCTACGATCTCATTCCCGACGGGCAGCGCGGTTCCATTGTGGTGACCAACCCTAAAACGGGTGCAATCCTGGCCATGGTGTCGAAGCCCTCCTACGACCCCAACCTCATCGCGACGCAGGACCCCACCGCCGAGAGCACGAACATCAACGAGCTCGTCAAGGTCCCCGGAATCAACCTGAACCAGTCCGTCAGCGGACCAACAGGTGAACTCCTCGCCCCCGGCTCCGTCTTCAAGCTCGTTGACACCGCGGCGGCACTGGGATCGGGCAAGTACAACAAGGACAGCCAACTCCCCAACCCTGCCGAGATGCCTTTCACCGGCATCGGATACAAGCTCCCCAACTACGCCGGCGGCAACTGCTACACCAGGGACACGGCCAGCTTCGCCTTCGCCCTGCAGCAGTCATGCAACACGCCCTTTGCCAGCATCGCCCTGGACCTGGGACGCGACGCCATCGCGGAACAGGCGAAGAAGTTCGGCTTTGGTGAGAATCTGGGCGAGCAGCTGAAGCTCGAATATGCACTGCAGGGCTTCCCCGATGACTTGGACGAACCGGGGCTGGCACAGTCCGCGATCGGCCAGAAGGATGTCCGGGCAACGCCGCTTCAGATTGCCCTGATGACGGCGGCCATCGCCAATGACGGCGTCCAGATGAGCCCCAGCCTGGTAAAGACGCTCCGCTCACCGGACCTCCGCATCCTCGAAGAACCCCAGCCGACGCCCCTCCGGACGTCAACCACGCCGGAGATCGCCAACCAGATCACCGAATGGATGACCAGTGCGGTGAGCGAGGGCATTGCCCGCGGTGCCGCCGTTCCCGGCGTCCAGGTGGCCGGCAAGACGGGCACGGCGGAATTGGGCAATGGCCTGAACAACTCCTGGTTCACGGGCTTTGCCCCCGCGAACAACCCGCAGGTGGGTGTCACGATCGTCATGGAAGGCGTAGACATCACCACCGGCGCACAGCTAACCAGTCCGAACGCGAAGAAGATTTTTGAGGCGGTGTTGAATAAGTGAGGCCTACAACAGGAATCACCCTCGGCGGCAGATTCCAGCTGACCACGCGGATTGCGATCGGCGGCATGGGAGAGGTCTGGAAGGCCAAGGACCAGGTCCTGGGCCGTATCGTCGCCATCAAGGTGCTCAAGGAGGAATACACCGGCGACCCCGGCTTCCTTCAGAGGTTCCGCGCCGAGGCACGCCACACTGCGCTCCTGAACCACGTGGGCATCGCCAATGTCTTTGACTACGGCGAGGAGGAGGGCTCCGCCTACCTGGTGATGGAACTCGTCCCCGGCCAGCCGCTGAGCAGCATCATCGAGCACGAGCAGGTGCTGTCCCCGGACCGGACCCTGTCCATGATCGCGCAGACCGCCCGGGCATTGTCCGTCGCCCACGCCCAGGGGCTGGTCCACCGCGACATCAAGCCGGGTAACCTGCTGATCACCCCGGACGGCCGGGTCAAGGTCACCGACTTCGGCATCGCCCGCCTGGCCGACCAGGTACCCCTGACCCAGACCGGGCAGGTGATGGGCACCGCCCAGTACCTCGCCCCGGAGCAGGCGACGGGCCAGACCGCCACCGGCGCCTCGGACATCTACTCGCTCGGCGTGATCGGCTACGAGTGCCTGACCGGGCACCGTCCGTTCTCCGGCGAATCCCAGATCGCCATCGCCTTGGCGCAGGTCAACGACGCCCCGCCGCCACTGCCCGATACGCTGCCCAAGCCGGTCCGTGCCCTCCTGATGTCCATGCTGGCCAAGGATCCCAAGAACCGGCCGGCCAACGCCATTAAGCTGTCTGAGGCCGCCGAGGCCATCCGCAACGGCGACATCAGTGCCGCGCACGCCGCAGTCCCCGGGATGCTTTTGTTCGAAGCTGCCACCGGCCCCATCACCGCCCCGGTGGATATCGCCACCGCGCCCACGGGCATCATCGGCGGGCAGAAGGACAGCTCCGCCACGTCCACCTCCGCCCTGCCAGTGCTCGGTGCTGCCGCGGGTGCCGCAGCCGGCGGTGCCGGCGCCGCCGGCACACTGTCGCGGGCCGATGCGCTGGCTGCAGAACGCACCTGGGTCCAGGATGAGGAAACGTACGACGACGAACCCGCCGACGAGCCCCAGCGCCGCGGCCGGAGCCCTTGGACCTGGCCCCTCATCGCGCTGATCCTGCTGGTGCTGTTCGCCCTGGTCGGATTCTTCCTGTCCCAGCAGGGGATCCTGTTCCCCTCGGGCGGCAAGACGTCCGGGCAGACCTCGGCCAGCACGAGCGCCACGAGCGCCAGCCCGTCTGTTACGTCAACGTCGGCCACACCCACCCCAACGCGGACCAGTGCCACCCCCACGCCTACCCCGACGCCGGAAACCGTGAACATCATTTCCGCGGCCTACCTGGGCAAGGACTACCGCCAGGTCCAGTCCTCCTTGGAAGCGTTGGGCCTCTCGGTCACCGTCCTTCCGCAGCAGAGCGCTGAGACGGCCGGCACGGTGCTGGAAATCAACCCGACCGGAACCGTACCGAAGGGCACGGCGGTCACCATCATCTACGCCGTACCGCTCCCGACGGCCACCCCCGTTCCCACCACCAGCTCGCCGTCGGCCACCGCCAGCGAGACCCCCCTGCCCGACTGCACCACTGGCCAGCTGCCGGGCGTGCCCGCCACCTGCAAGCCGTAGCCGCCGGGACACCCCATGACTGACACGCCCCGTACACCGTCGCACCGTGAGGACAGCCTCCCGGTGGATAACCAGCGTGTCCTGAGCGGCCGCTACGAGCTGGGCGGGCTGATCGGCCGCGGCGGCATGGCGGACGTCCACCGGGGGGTGGACACCAGACTGGGCCGAACCGTTGCCATCAAGCTGCTCCGCCCCGACATGGCCCGGGACCCGCAGTTCCAGGCACGGTTCAAGCGCGAGGCGCAGGCGGTCGCCGCATTGAACCATCCATCCATCGTGGCCATCTATGACACCGGTGAGCACACGGTTCCGGACGGAACAGAAGACAGCGTCCGGGTTCCGTACATCGTGATGGAGTTTGTCGAAGGCAAGACTATCCGCGACCTCATCAGGGCCAAGGAAGTCAGCATCGACCAGGCCATCGAGTTCGCCCTGGGCGTGCTCGCGGCACTGGAATACAGCCACAAGGCCGGCATCGTCCACCGGGACATCAAACCGGCCAATGTGATGTGCTGCGAGGGCACAAACTCCGTAAAGGTGATGGACTTCGGCATCGCCCGGGCTATCGCCGATTCGTCCGCCACCATGACCCAGACCCAGGCCGTGGTGGGCACGGCACAGTATCTTTCGCCGGAGCAGGCCCGGGGTGAAACCGTGGACGCCCGCAGCGACCTCTATTCGGCCGGCTGCCTGCTGTACGAAATGCTCACAGGACGGCCTCCCTTCATTGGGGACAGTCCCGTTTCGGTCGCCTACCAACACGTCCGGGAGCTTCCGGAGCCTGCGAGCAGCGTCAACCCCGAGGTGTCTCCGGCGCTGGACAGTGTGCTGGCCAAGGCCCTGTTGAAGAACCGGGCTGACCGTTTCCAGGACGCGGCGGCATTCCGCCGTGCACTTCGCGCGGCCCGCGCCGGGGTACCGGTTCCGGATGTCGCGGCGACCGAGGCGCCAACGGATCCGAACGACCACGTTCCGACGCCGGAACGCACCCCCGCCACCGAGGCGTTCGCTTTCACTGGTGCCAGTTTCCTGGACGACGCCCCCACCGGGCGGCTGCGGACTTCGTCCAACAACCACTCCAACGGCAACGCACTGGCCGCCGAGTCGGCCTCAGTCTATGAGCCACAGGAAGCGGACGAGCTTCCCCTGGGCCTCCCGCCGGAACGGGAGCGGAGCGCGCGGCAGAAGTCCCGCCGTCGTGCCTGGATCGCCACCCTGGTGATCTTCACGCTGCTGGTGCTGGCCGGCGGCGGCCTGTGGCTCTACAACACCGTCAACAGGCCCGCCCCCGCAGCTCCCAAAGTGGAGATCCCGGTGGTGGCCGCCATGACGGAGTCCGCCGCGCTGCAGGAGCTCTACGGTGCCAACCTGCGCCCGCAGATCGAGCGCGACCAGCACGATACCATTCCCAAGGGGACAGCCATCGGAACGGACCCGGTCGCCGGAACGTCGCTGGATCCCAATTCCGAAGTGGTGCTGAACATCTCCGATGGCCCCAGCGCAGTCAAGATTCCGGACAACCTTCCGGGCCAGACTGAAGCTGCCGCGCGCGATGTGCTGCGCCAAAGCGGCTTGGTGGGTGCGCCGTCAACCACTGACGCCAACAGCGCCACAGTACCTGCGGGCCGAGTGATTACTACCAGCCCCGCGCCCGGCCAGATGGTGGCCCCGGGCAGCACCGTGGAGATCGTGGTGTCCACCGGGAAGGTAGCCATGCCGGAGCTGCGTGGCCGCACCCGTGCCGAGGCCGAAACCGCACTGAAGGAACTGGGCCTCGTGCCGAACGTCCAGGAAGCGGAAAACTCCCAGGTTGAGGCCGGCCGGGTGACGGATCAGAGCGATCCCGTCAACGCCGCCGTGGAACAGGGGAAGACCATCAACATCGTGGTGGCCAAAGAGCCTGCTCCGCCGGTGACGCCAACGCCTACGCCGACCCCCACCCCAACACCGACCAAAAAGGGCTGACCCCGCGTTCGGCAAGGAACGCGGGGCCAGATGTATCTGTCGGCTGCACTGTGGCGGTCAGAGGCGTCTTGGGGTCAAGGGCCTGTCAGTGTTGGATGAGCGGGCTCAATTTCGCGGCCCGGGATGCGGCACCGGCCATGCCCAG
Source organism: Arthrobacter sp. (assembly GCA_046708445.1). Taxonomy (GTDB): domain Bacteria; phylum Actinomycetota; class Actinomycetes; order Actinomycetales; family Micrococcaceae; genus Arthrobacter. Next base: position 1,648 of record JBKKDH010000379.1, on the reverse strand, counting down.
TGATTCGAGCCAGTTGCCAAGCATCTGGTAGCCGCCCTCCGTCAGCACGGACTCCGGGTGGAACTGCACGCCGCACAGCGGGGCCGTCCGGTGCTGCAGGCCCATAACGACGCCGGTCGAGGTTTCAGCGGTGATCTCCAGGACGTCCGGGATGGTGTCGCGGACGGCTGCCAGCGAGTGGTAGCGGGTGGCGGTGACAGGGGATGGGAGGCCTTCGAAAACGCTCGTTCCGTGGTGCTCCACCAAGGAAGTCTTGCCGTGCATCAGCTCGGGGGCGTGGGTCACTTTTCCGCCGTAGGCCTCGGCCAAAGCCTGATGGCCCAGGCAGACGCCGAACATGGGCTTGTTGTTGTCCCCGCACCACTTGATCAGTTCGATGCAGACACCGGCTTCCGCTGGGTTGCCCGGGCCGGGCGAGATGAGCACACCCTGGCGCGTTCCTGCCATTTCGATCGCTTCCGCCAGCGTGACATCGTCGTTGCGCACCACGGTGGTCTCGGCGCCGAGCTCCTGGAGGTATCCCACCAGGGTGTATACAAAGCTGTCGTAGTTGTCTACGACCAGGATCTTGGTTGTGGTCATGGCTGGGTTGCGGAACCAATCGTTGAGTCGGTGAATTGGGTGAAAGTGGACATCCAAGGGAAAAGGAACTGGACCATCAGGACCAGGGCGGCAGAGACCAGCACCACCGAGGTGGCGATCCGCAGCCACAGGGGGCCCGGCAGGTGGCGGAAAATCCAGCCGTACATGGTCAGCCCGCCCCGATCGCGGCGGCCACCTGGGCCGCTATTTCAGCCGGCGGACCGGCCGAGGCAGGCTGCCAGCCCTCCAGCAGCGCATAGGCGATGATGCGTTCCTGGGAACCGAAGCGCGGGTTGCAGCTGGTCATGGTGAGGAAGCTTTCCGTGGGGGTGACACCGGGCCGGGTAGGCACCGGTTCCAGCACATCGGTCCGGGAGGGCAGCACAATCTGGTTGTTCCGGAAGACGTACACGTAGTAGCCATCCCTGGTCTGAACGTAGATTTTGTCCCCCGGCACCAGGGTGTGGATGTTGTCCAGGACGGCGCCGTGGGTCTGACGGTGTCCGGCCACCGCAAAGTTCCCCACCGCGCCGGGCATGGCCGTGTTGCTGTAGTGGCCCAGTCCGAGGGTGTCCAACACATCTCCGGTGGTGCCCTGGACAATGGGCCGGGTGTAGTTAGCGCCGAACCGCGGAATGTACATGATGCCGATAGTTCCGGCGTGTCCGGGGGCCGCGGACACCACTGGTGCGCCGTAGTCCACGGCAGCGCCGGGGGCCGCCGGCGTACCGGTGGGCTCCGGGCTGGGTGCACCGGCGCCGAGGTCCTGTGCGAATTCCTTGATGATGGCGCTCTGCTTGGCGTCCGATTCCACGTTGGTCCACCATAGCTGCCAGCCCACAAAAAGCAGCAGGATGATGCCCGCCGTGATGAGAAGCTCGCCAAGCACCTGGACCGTTCCACGCAGAATCACGACGCCGGGTCCCGGCGCTGTGCCGGTCCTCGCCTTCTCCTGCAATACCACGCGTTCTCCTCCGGGGCGGTCACCATGGGCGCTGGTTGGCCCTGAACTACGGCTAGAATTGGCTGCTAGTAAGAATCCAGATTTGACCAAGATCGCGCAGAC
>JBKKDH010000378.1:0-12282 GCA_046708445.1 Arthrobacter sp. | reverse complement strand
CGTGCACGAAGCATGACTTCATCCTCTGCGGGCAGATCTTCTGCATAGGACCAGCTCGTGGACTTGTCGGCGCTCATGGATGATTTCGCTTTCTGGGCGGCAGGGGAGTGTTGAATACAGCCTACTGTGTCTTCAGGCGCCGCTGGCGGATGCCGGGGGTTGCGCCTTTGGCAGAAGTGGCTTGCCAATCAGGAAATTCCCAGCCAACTTTGAAATGATGGAGATCCGCTCATCCATACGGTGATCGGCGCCGAACCAGAGATGTCAACATTATCCGGGCGTTAGCTTATCCACGAGGGGAGTGGACGATGTCAGCATCAGTTGTGGCACCTGTCCCTGCATCACAAGATTCCGCGGCCGAATGGATCAGGCCAACCTGGGAAGAAGTGGTTGCCAACCATTCCGCAAAGGTCTACCGGCTGGCCTACCGCCTGACCGGAAACAAGTTCGACGCCGAGGACCTCACCCAGGAGGTCTTTGTCCGCGTCTTCAGGTCACTGGAGCACTTCAAACCCGGAACGTTGGACGGCTGGCTGCACCGCATCACCACCAATCTCTTCCTGGACCAGGCACGCCGAAAGAGCCGCATCCGTTTTGATGCGCTGGCGGAGGACGCCGAGTCCCGGATCCCGGGCCGTGAACCGGGCCCGGAGCAGAGCTTCGAACTTAACAACCTCGACCTCGATGTTCAGGCCGCCCTGGAGGAGCTTCCACCGGACTTCCGCGCGGCAGTGGTGTTGTGTGACCTCGAGGGCCTGTCCTACGACGAAGTTGCAGCGGCGCTGGGCGTCAAGCTGGGCACCGTGCGTTCGCGCATCCACCGCGGCCGGACCATGCTGCGCGAGAAGCTCGCGCACCGGGACCCCCGGCCGCAGCACTCACGCAAGCCGAAGCTTTCGATGCCCCGCATCGCCAGCATTCTCTGATCGGCCCCATGACTTCCGACAACCCGCTATTCCGCAGGCACCCCCGGAGCGACAGCCACGTCAAGGCCTGCCCGGAGTGCGCCTCGGCCATGCGCCGCGAACGCCAGTACATAGAAAGACTCCGCCAAGCGGCCGTCCCGCCTGCCAGTCAGGATCTCACCGCCCGGCTGCTGCAGCAGACCCACGTCCTGGCCATGGCACCCTGCGAGCCATCACGAAGTCCGCACCGCGGAGCGAAGATCCTCGCCTTCGCAGCCGGCGGAACGGCGGCGGCTGCCGGGGTCATTGCCGCAGGCGCATTCGCCCTGGCCGGCGACCCGTTGCCGATGGCTGCTAATTCGGCGGCAGGCAGTTTTGTGCAGCAACCTGCCCAGGTGCCCGCCGACGGCCGCGAGCTGAGCGCCGGGCAGCTGGCTGGACTGCGCACGGAAGGCTGGGTGTGTCCTGAGCTTGGGTCCCTGGGCTTCCACATCCTTTCGGCCAGGGCAACCACCCTTGACGGCCGCCCCGCCGTCGAGATGAAGCTCTCAGATGGCCAGTATTACGCCAAGGTCGTCGAACAGCACGGCGTCGGCACGCCCGCCCCGGATGGTGGCGTGTCGATCAGGAGCTCCGCCCCCTGGACTGTGGTCTTCCAGTCCGAGGGAAGCACCCTCACGTACGAATCCGACCTGCCGGCAGACCGGGCGGACGACGCCCTTCCGGTCCTTCAACGGCTCACCGCCCTGGCTGCCACCGGTATCAGCGCGGGCGTTGTTCCGGAGCAGCCGACATCCGCCAACCGCGCTGCCACGGAGCCCTTCAGCGAACGACTGCAGCGTGGCCTGAACAAAATTGTCCGGATCCTGACGCCTTAAGCCTGGCCGTTGCCGCCGGCGGTCTGCGCGAATCGTCACCATGGCCCCGGAGAGGGTAATCTTCCTAAAGTGTTTGGAATCAACGGCCCGGAGTTCTTCCTTCTGCTGATCATCGGCATCCTGGTGATCGGCCCCAAGCGGCTGCCCGAATACACGCAGAAACTTGCGAACCTGGTGAAGGAAGTCCGCCGCATGGCCTCCGGCGCCCGCGAGCAGATCAAGGAGGAGGTGGGGATCGACATCGACGACGTCGACTGGAAGAAATACGATCCCCGCCAGTACGATCCCCGGCGCATCATCAAGGAAGCGCTTCTTGACGACGACACCAAACCGGTCAGCGCCGGCGCGCCAGCGGTGGCAGCGGTGGCCGGCACGGCAGCCGTCACCGCCGGCGCGACAACGACGTCCCCCCGCCCGGAACGGGTTGTCCAGCAGCTGCCAGCGGGCGAAGCGGCCCCCTTCGACACCGAAGCCACCTAGGAACTTCGCGCGCAGGACGCCGGCAGGTTCGTGCCGCAAGGCCCGCCATGGTGGTTAGCGCGGCTGCAGCCCCAGCTTCATCTCCGTCAGCCCTCGCGGCTTCGCCGCCAGTTTGCCTGCGATCTCAACAAGCGCCTTCGCCGCCGGCGTATCCGGTTGCCCCAGCACGATCGGCGAGCCGGCATCGCCGCCTTCCCGCAGGCGGATGTCGAGCGGAATTTGGCCCAGCAACGGCACCTCCGAACCCACTGTCGCCGTCAGCCGTTCGGCGAGGACCGCCCCGCCGCCGCTTCCGAACAAATCCATCCTGCCGCCGTCGGGCATTTCCAGGTACGACATATTCTCGATGACGCCAGCCAGCGATTGCCCTGTTTGGGTGGCGATGGCGCCGGCCCGCTCGGCGACGTCCGCGGCGGCGGCCTGGGGCGTGGTGACCACCAGGATTTCCGCCTTGGGCAGCAGCTGGGCTACTGAGATGGCGATGTCGCCGGTGCCCGGGGGCAGGTCAAGGAAGAGCGCGTCGAGGTCACCGAAGTAGACGTCGGTGAGGAACTGCTCCAGCGCCCGGTGGAGCATGGGACCGCGCCAGGCCACGGGCTGGTTCGCCGTGACGAACATCCCGATGGAGATGACTTTTACGCCGTACGCGACCGGTGGCAGGATCATGTCGTCCACCCGCGTAGGCGCCTGCGTGATGCCCATCAGCGCCGGAACCGAGAAGCCGTAGACGTCGGCATCGACGATCCCTACCCTGAGCCCCTGCGCAGCCAAGGAGCAGGCCAGATTGACGGTGACGGACGACTTCCCCACGCCGCCCTTGCCGCTGGCCACGGCGAAGACCTTGGTCAGCGAACCGGGCTCGTTGAAGGGGATGCCGCGCTGGCCGCCGGCGCCGCGGAGCTGTTCTTTCAGGGCGTCGCGCTGGGCCTGGTTCATGACCTTCAATTCAACCGCGACGGCGCTGACGCCGGGAACCGAGGACAGAGCCTTTTCCGCGTCGGCGGTAATGGTGTCCCGCAGGGGACAACCGGCGATGGTGAGCAGCACGGCAAGCCGGACGCTGCCGTCGTCGGAAATCTCCACCGAATCCACCATGCCAAGCTCCGTGATGGGGCGGCGGAGTTCAGGGTCGATGACGGTGGCCAAGGCAGCATTAACCGCCTGGTGGAGGGTTTCAGGCATGCAGGCGCTACTCGGCTTCCGGGGTTGGGCGGCTTTCGGGGGGTGTGGGCTGTGGCGGCACGCCGGGGCCCTGGGCAACGTGGCTGGGCTTGACCCGGGGGATCTGCTGAGTGCGCGGATTCCGCTGCCGGTCCCGTTTCTCCTTCAGCTTCTCCTTGATTTTGTCCCGCGGAGATTCGTGGCTGCCGGCCCCTGAGGGGTCGTGGGTCCGCAGTTCCTCCTGCGCCTCCAGCATGTCCTCCAGCAACGAACGCAACTCCGCGCGGACGTAGTCGCGTGTGGCCACTTCGCGGAGGGCGATCCGTAGCGAGGCGAGCTCCCGGGTCAGGTATTCGGTATCGGAGAGGTTGCGTTCCGCGCGCTGGCGGTCCTGTTGCAGCGAGACGCGGTCGCGGTCATCCTGCCGGTTCTGTGCGAGCAGCAGCAGCGGGGCAGCATAGGACGCCTGCAGCGAAAGCATCAGGGTGAGCAGGGTGTAGCCGAGGGCACGGGAGTCGAACTGCCACTCAAGCGGTGCCCATGTGTTCCAGACCAGCCAGATGACCACGAAGATTGTCATGTAGACCAGGAACTGGGGCGTGCCCATGAACCGGGCAAAACCCTCGGTGGCATGGCCGAAGGCGTCCGGATCCGGGGAGAACTTGGGCAGGATCCGCTTGCGGCCGCTCAGGGGTGTGTCGAGGCTTCCTTTGCTTGCCGGTTTTCCCGTGGCCCGCTGGCCGGGATTCTTGGGAGGATTGTTGTCAGCCAATGCGGCCACCGAGCCTTCTTATCGGGGCTTCGCCATCATGGGCGCGCCAATCATCCGGTAACAGATGATCCAAAACGTCATCAACAGTCACCGCCCCCACGAGCCGGCCGTCGTCATTGACCCCGGGCAGGGAGTTCAGGTTGTAGGTGGCCAGGGTCCTGGCCACTTCGCTGATGTGGGCCTGGTCCGACAACGGCTCCAGGTTTTTGTCCACGAGATTGCCCAGGGGTTCGAAGGGCGGGAAACGCAGGAGCTGCTGGATGTGCACGACCCCCAGGAACCGGCCGGTCGGTGTCTCAAGCGGGGGCCTGGCGATGAAGATGGACGAAGCAAGGGCCGGCGAGAGTTCCTCGCGCCGGACGTGGGCAAGGGCCTCGGCGACCGTCGCCTCCGGTGGCAGGATCACAGGCACCGGCGTCATCAGGCCGCCAGCTGTATCCTCGTCATATTCGAGCAGGCGACGGACGTCTTCGGCGCCCTCGGGCTCCATCAGCTGCAGAAGTTCTTCGGCCTGGGCGGTGGGCAGTTCGCCGAGGAGGTCGGCGGCGTCGTCCGGGTCCATCTCTTCGAGGACGTCCGCAGCGCGCTGGACGTCAAGGGCCGAAAGGATTTCCACCTGGTCGTCCTCCGGGAGCTCCTGCAGGACATCGGCGAGCCGTTCATCCTGGAGTTCGCTGGCCACCTCGAAGCGGCGCTTATCGCTCATTTCCTGCAGCGCCTCGGCGAAGTCCGCGGGCTTCAGGTCCTCGTGGTTTGCGACGAACTGGGTGGCGGCCTGCGGCTCGGTGCGGGCACCCTGCAGGGCGTCGGCCCAGTCGACGATCATGGTCTCGTTGCGGCGCAGCCGGCTGAGGGGCGAGAGGGAATGGCCCCGCCGGACAAACAGCTTGCTGACGAACCAGTCCCGGGAACGGTGCTGGTCCATGGCGATGTCCTCGATGGTGGCGTCACCGCTGCCATCCCTGAGCGTCACCCGGCGATCAAACATTTCCGCGACCACGAGCGTCTCGGCGCCGCGCTGCTCAAAGCGCCTGAGGTTGACCAGGCCGGTGCAGATGATCTGGGTCTGGTCGATCGAGGTGATGCGCATCATCGGCACAAAAACGCGCTTCTTTCCCGGTACTTCGACGACGATACCCACCACGTGGGGGGCGCCCCGGCTTCCGCGCGAGAGCACTACAACATCGCGCAACCGGCCCAGACGGTCGCCCAGCGGGTCGAAGACGTCAAGTCCCAGGAGGCGCGCCACGAAGACGCGCGAAAGATTTGTGCTCACGTCTACAGGCTACCGAGTCTGCTCTCTTTTAGCTGAATTTACAGGCGGCACACATGCTGATAGGCAAGAATGGAGTTATGTCAAACATTTTTGGTGCTCCCAAGGCCGGCGGGCCCAACGGTGGGGACGAGTCCCGCACCGTCCCCACAGGTGACACCGTCGGTTCCTACACGTCCTACCTGGATGCCCAGAAGGCTGTGGACTATCTCGCTGACCAGCAGTTCCCGGTCCAGATGGTTTCCATTGTGGGCAACGAGCTCAAGATGGTGGAGCGCGTGACTGGACGCCTCAGCTACCCCCGCGTTGCATTGTCCGGGGCCCTGAGCGGCATGTGGTTCGGTCTGTTCGTCGGCGTGATGCTCTCCTTCTTCGCGCCGTCCCCAGGGTACTTCTCCATCTTGACGTCGGTGCTGATGGGTGCCGCATTCTTTATGCTGTTCGGCATTGTCACCTACGCCATGCAGCGGGGGAAGCGTGACTTTACCTCCACCAGCCAGGTGGTGGCCACTAACTATGACGTGGTGGTCTCTCCTGAGGCAGCCCACGAAGCCCGGCGGCTGCTCCAGCAGCTGCCGATGACACGGTCCGACGCAGCTGCCGGCGCGCGGCCCTACACGCAGGGCGACTACTACAACGAGCCGGGCCAGCAGCCAGGGCAGGCGCCGGGCCAGCAGCACGGGCAGGCTCCCGTGAGGCCGGCCAGCTGGAACGATCCGTACGGACAGCAAGGTCCCGGCACACAGGGCGCCCCGGCTGCAGCCGGACAGCCCGGCCAGCCGGCCGAGGGTCAGGCCCAGCCGGCTCCGGCCCCCGTGGCAGCGGTCCGATATCCAGACCTTCCCGACGGCCGGCCCCAGTACGGCGTGCGTGTCAGCGACAACCCTGCGCCCGCACCCGCCGCCAACAATGCTGCACCCGGTGAGGACCGCCAGGACGCCGGAAAGCCGGCGCAGCCCGGAGCAGGACCTGACCGGAACCGGGACGAAGCAGGCTCCTAGCCGATCCGCCCACTGCGGAAAACGCGAACGGACACTTAAAAGCCCTCGGGCTTAAGTGTCCGTTCGCGTTAACGGCACAGCGGGCTAGGCGGTAGCCTGCTGGCTGCCTTCGCCGTTGGCTTCCCGGTAGATGCCGGCCATCCAGGACTCGACGTCGTCGGCCTTGCGGGGCAGCGCGGCACTGAGGTTGACGGGGCCATCTGCAGTCATCAGGACGTCGTCCTCGATCCGGACTCCGATGCCGCGGTACTCCTCCGGGATGCCCAGATCCTCGTTCTTGAAGTACAGGCCCGGTTCGATGGTGAAGACCATGCCCTCCGACAGGATGCCATCCAGGTACAGCTCCCGCTTGGCCTGCGCGCAGTCGTGCACGTCCAGGCCCAGGTGGTGGCTGGTGCCGTGCGGCATCCAGCGGCGGTGCTGCTGCCCCTCGGGACTGACAGCTTCCTCCACGCTGACGGGCAGCAGGCCCCACTCTGCGAGGCGCTCGGCCAGGACCGTGGTGGCGGCAGTGTGGATGTCCCGGAACTTGGTACCGGGCCGGGCCGCGGCGAACCCTGCGTCGGCGGCGTCGAGGACCGCTTCGTAGACCTTCCGCTGAACGTCGGTGAACGTGCCGTTGGCCGGCAGGGTGCGGGTGACGTCGGCGGTGTACAGGGAGTCGGCCTCCACTCCCGCGTCAAGGAGCAAAAGCTCCCCGGCGCTGATGCTGCCGGTGTTTCGCGTCCAGTGCAGCACGGTGGCGTTGTTGCCCGAGGCGGCGATGGTGTCGTAACCGAGTTCGTTGCCGATCTCGCGGGCACGCGCAAAGAAGGCACCTTCGACGACCCGCTCACCGCGGGCATGGGTCAGGGCACGGGGAAGGGACTTGACCACTTCCACAAAGCCTTCGACCGTCGCCGCGACGGCGGTCTTCATCTGCTCAATCTCCCACTCGTCCTTCAGGAGGCGGAGTTCGGACAGGGCTTCGGACAGCTTTTCATCCAGCGCATCGAGGACGGCGAGGTCCAGGTTGTCCGGGTCCTTGGCCGTGTTGTAGCGGGCCGTGTCCACCAAGGCGTCGATGTTCTCGTCCACCTTGCGGACGAGGCGGATGGAGATGCCGCCGATCTCGGGGGCGCCCACATTCTTGGTGATCGCGGTTTCAAGCGCGTCGATGTGCGCGGTGGGAAGGCCGAGGCGGGCTTCAAACTCCGCGAGGGTGGGGCGGGCGCCGATCCAGAACTCGCCGGAGCGTGAGTCGGCGTAGAACTGTTCCGTGTCCCGTCCGGCCAGCGGGCGGAAGTACAGCGTGGCGAGGTGGTGCCCGCCGTCGTCGCCCTTTCCTTCGCCGGCGGGTTCGAGGATGAGCGCGGCGTCCGGCTCATGGTCCAGGCCGAGGCCGGTGAGGTGGGCGAATGCGGAGTGCGGACGGAAACGGTAGTCGCAGTCGTTGGAGCGGACCTTCAGCGGGCCCGCGGGAATGACCAGGCGTTCGCCTTTGAACTGGTCGGAGATGGCCCTCCGCCGGGTCGCGGCGTAGCTGGCGACGGCGTCACGCGCCGGCAGTTCTTGGCTGGAAGGCGCCCAGTTGCTGGCCATAAAAGCCTTGAAGGCATCGGAACTGGGCCGCTGGGAGCGGTTGTTGACGCGCTCTTCGAGGGGCTGGGAAGCAGAGTTCAGGGTGTTTTCGGCATCGTTCACGGCACCATCGTCTCACCAGCACTGAGTCTTGGGCGAATACCAGCGCGGGCGCGGTCAACTAGGCTGGGCAGGTGAGGATTGACCTGCATGCCCACTCCAATGTTTCCGACGGCACGGAGACTCCCGCCGATGTGATGGCTTCCGCTGCCCGCGCAGGGCTGGACGTCGTGGCGCTGACCGATCATGACTCCACGGACGGCTGGGCGGAGGCTTCGGCCGCCGCACTGGAATCCGGTGTGGCGCTCGTACCGGGTATGGAGGTTTCCTGCCGGACGGCACAGGGGATCAGTGTGCACCTGCTGAGCTATTTGCACGATCCGGACCACCCGGGACTGCTGGCGGAAATCACGAAGGCCAAGGATGCCCGCCTCATCCGGGCCGAGCGCATGGTCACCCTTCTCGCGGAGGACTATCCGTTGACGTGGGACGATGTGATCCATCATGTGGCACCCGGCGCGACACTGGGGCGCCCCCACATCGCTGATGCACTGGTGGCTGCCGGCGTCGTGGCGGACCGCGCTGAGGCATTCAGGTCCATCCTGACGTCCCGTTCGCGCTACTTTGTCCAGCACTACGCACCCGACCCGGCCACCGCCGTCGAGCTGGTCCGTGCCGCCGGCGGCGTCCCGGTCTTTGCGCATCCGGTGGCGTCCGCCCGCGGACGGATCGTGGGGGAGCGTACGTACCAGGAGATGATCGACGCCGGCCTGCTTGGCCTGGAGAGCGACCCCCGGGACAATCCCGAGGACGGCCGCGAATATCTGAGGGGCCTCGCGGCCAAGCATGGCCTGCTGGTTACAGGTTCGTCCGACTACCACGGCACCGGCAAACCCAACCTGCTGGGGGAGAATCTGACTGCGCCTCAAGTGCTGGCGCGGATCGAGGAGCTTGCCACCGGGACGGCGGTTGTGCGTGGGAGTTCCGCACATCTTGACTAACACTCCGGGCTGAGTAGTGTGGCGCTTGCGGGGGTGATTTGCAGCACCATAAGGTCTCGTCGCCATGCAACATTTCTTACGGTAGACGGAGAGAAACCATGTTTAGGAAATCACTCGCCGCGGCTGCCCTTGCCGCAGCCTTTATGTTTGTACCCACCGCAGCCAATGCCCTTGACTGTGCCAACGTCAGCCGGTCGGCCTACACCGGCAGCGATTACGTGTTCATCCCCGGCCCCAACATCAACGTTCATGTCCAGGGCAACTGGGCGTACGTCCTGGAATTTGGAGCCTGGGTGTTCCTGCCGCCGGGAACTGTCCCGCAAGGCGCAGGCAACAACGGCAACTTCCAGAACGGTGAAGGCTTTGCCCTGTTGGTCAACGCCATTTGCGACTCCAAGGGAGCCGTCTTGGACAACCGGCAGGGAGACCACGGCATCCAGCTGATGGAAAGCTGCTAATAGATCCCTGGATCAGATGTAAGTCGCGCTAAGTGTCGTTTTGGAGGTCCAAAACGACACTTGCTGCGATCTGGTTGGGCGGGTACGAGGTAAACGTCGCACGGGTACCCAGCCGCTTGGCCATCACGTCGATGGCCGGCTGGTTCTGGTCCACGCACACGAACTTCCGGCCCAGTTTGGCCGCCACGGCACCGAGCGTTCCCGAGCCCGCAAAGAAGTCCAGGCACCAGTCCCCGGGGCGGCTTGAAGCGGCCACCACGCGGCGGACGAGGCCCTCGGGCTTCTGCGTGGGATAGCCGGTCTTTTCCTTGCCCGTTGGGGAAACAATGGTGTGCCACCAGACGTCGGTGGGCAGCTTTCCAAGTTCCCGTTTGGCAGGCGTGACCAGGCCCGGTGCCATGTACGGCTCCCGGTCAACCTCGGCGCTGTCGAAATGGTACTTCGCCGGGTTTTTCACGTACACGAGAATGTTGTCGTGCTTGGTGGGCCAGCGGTACTTGGCCCGTGCGCCGTAGTCGTAGGCCCAGATGATCTCATTCAGGAAGCACTCACGGCCGAAAATGGCGTCCAGCATCACCTTGGCGTAGTGCACTTCACGGTAGTCCAGGTGCAGGTACAGCGTGCCGTCGTCCGCCAGCAGCCGCCACGCTTCGACAAGCCGCGGCTCCAGGAACGACCAGTAATCGCTGAAGGCGTCGTCGTACCGGTGCAGGGCGCCCTTGATGGTGTCGTAGGAACGTCCCTTGAAGCCCACGCGGTCCCCGGAACCCTCGGCGTTGACCACCATCCGCGTTTCCTGGCGCTGCTGGGCCCGCCCGGTGTTGAACGGCGGGTCCACGTAAATGAGTGTGAAGGCGCCGTCCGGCAGCGAGGGGAGGAATTCCGCGTTATCCGCGTATACCACCAGATTGCCGCCGTCCGGCGCCCAGACAGATTCAGTCATTGAGGCTTTTAGGCCTCGGCGCTGCCCGGCTGTGCGCCGTTGTCGCCACCGGCCACCACTTCGCCGTTGCGGCGGCGGGTGCGGGTCCGGCTGCGGCGGGTGCGTGACTGGTCGGCGTCGGCCGGGGCTGAAGCCGCCGGCTCCGCGGCGGGACCGGTGCCGGCAGTCGCGGCGTCGGACGTACGACGGCGGCGCTCACCTGCGCGGCCGGCCGTATCAGTCCCGCTGCGGCGGCTGGATGACCGTGCGCGGTCGCGGCTGCTGTCATGTCCGGCGTCGCGTCCGCTGTCCTTGGCGCCATCCCTTCCGCCGGAGCGGGAGTTCTTTTTGCCGGTCTCGCCCAGGTCCTCCAGGACTTCGGCGTCAACACCGGCGAGGGTCCGCTTGTTGCGGGGAAGACGACCCTTGGTTCCTTCCGGAATGTCCAGCTCTTCGAAGAGGTGCGGGGAGGAGGAGTACGTCTCAACCGGCTCGGGGACGCTGAGGCCAAGGGCCTTGTTGATGAGGCCCCAGCGGGGCATATCGTCCCAGTCCACAAATGTGACGGCCGTACCCTTGTTGCCGGCGCGGCCGGTGCGGCCCACGCGGTGCAGGTAGATCTTTTCGTCCTCAACGCACTGGTAGTTGATGACGTGCGTGACGTCGTCGACGTCGATGCCGCGGGCGGCGACGTCCGTGGCCACCAGGACGTCGACCTTATTGTTGCGGAAAGCCCGGAGGGCTTGTTCGCGGGCGCCCTGGCCCAGGTCGCCGTGGATGGCGGCAGCCGCGAACCCGCGGTCCACCAGCTCCTCGGCCACCTTCGCGGCGGTCCGCTTGGTCTTGGTGAAGATGATGGTGCGGCCACGGCCACGGGCCTGCAGGATGCGCGCCACAACCTCGATCTTGTCCATGCTGTGGGCACGGTAGATGAGCTGGCGGATATCGCGCTTGGTGAGCCCTTCGTCGTCGGGGTCGGCCGCACGGATGTGGGTGGGCTGGGTCATGTAGCGGCGGGCCATGGCAATGACCGGTCCGGGCATGGTGGCTGAGAACAGGAGCGTCTGGCGGACCGCGGGCGTGCCGGCGATCAGCGTTTCCACGTCCGGCAGGAATCCGAGGTCCAGCATTTCGTCGGCTTCGTCGAGGATGACGATCTTGACGTTTTTGAGGCTCAGGTGCTTCTGCTTGTAAAGGTCAATGAGCCGGCCGGGGGTGCCGACGACAACTTCGACGCCGTTCTGCAGGGCTTCCACCTGGGGCTCGTAGGCGCGGCCGCCGTAAATGGTGGCGATGCGGGCATTGCGCTTGCGGGAGGCGGTCTGGAGGTCGTTGGCTACCTGCACGGCGAGCTCGCGGGTAGGAACGATCACCAGCGCCTGCGGGGCTCCCGGGACGGCGAGCTTGTCGAAGCCGGGGTCGTCCCGGCCCACGACGCGTTGCAGCGCGGGGATGCCGAAGCCGAGGGTCTTGCCGGTGCCGGTCTTGGCCTGTCCGATGATGTCGTGGCCCGAGAGCGCCACCGGCAGGGTCATGGCCTGGATGGGGAACGGGTGGGTGATCCCGGCGTCGGCGAGGGACTCCACGATATCGGCGCGGACGTTGAAGTCGGCGAAGGACTTCTCTTCGATCTCGTGGGGCTTTTCGTCCGAGATAATGGTTTCCTCCGGCTCGAGGACTTCGAGGCCGGAATCGTCAATCAGGAGCTGGTGGGTATGCAATTCACTCACAGGTGAGTTTCCTTATTCATTTGGGCATTGGCGCTGCCTGCTCAACGGGGCGGCCAACGTGGCCGTTCCGGAGCACGCTCG
>JBKKDH010000377.1:0-7331 GCA_046708445.1 Arthrobacter sp. | reverse complement strand
CTTGCCAAGCCTGGCAGTGTCCAGTGCTGCGGCGCTCTGCCGGAAATCGGGGTACGGGAGGAAGGTTTGCATCCCTTCAGTCTGACGGCATGCGGCCCAAGTGCCAATTGCAGTGCCGGCCGCCACAAAGCGGACGCGGCGATTGTTCACATAGTGGACCGATGCATACAGGGGATATGCCTAACCACTAAGATCACCGAAACACCCCAGCGTCCCGGAAGCCTTTACATGACAACTACACCTGAAATGCCCGCCGGTACTGCACAGCCTTTCAGGCCCAAGTTCGGGCAGATGCTGAGCCCGGAGGCCAAGGGCATCCTGGTCCTTGATGAATTTACGATCGATCCTGCCGCGGCGCGCAAAGACCAGCACGGGTTCCGCGCCGCCCTCGCATCCGTGGCTCTGACCCTCCGCAAGATCGCCGCCCTTCGCGTCATCATCGCGATTGTGGCCATCGGAAACCTACCGCTGTTCCTGCTGACCAGTGGCTGGTGGATCTACGGTGTCTCCCTTGCCCTCGTCATCGGCGTACATGCGGCTGTCTCCTGGCTCAACAAGCACGAACCCAAAGTCCGCCAGCGCCAGAGCCTCGAACTGCACCTGCACCGCGAACGGAGCGCCAATTACCGCAAGGTCCGTGACGCCGTGAAGTACATGATCGACACGCCCAGCCGCATGAACGAGCACTTCTACCTCGAACTGCTTGCAGCCAAGCGAGTGGCACTCAATGTCGCCCACGGCACGGTGGCACTCCTGGACACCAGCGATGACGCCGCCTGGAAGGTGCGCATCATCCGCGAAATCCCGGCCGCAGCGTAACCGCGGCAGCCAGCCACAAGCTCAAGACACAACAACGACGCCGGAGCTCCCCGCTGGGGGGACGCTCCGGCGTCGTTGTTAATCCGGGCGGTTATCCGGACATCCGGGCAGCCTAGGCCGGAAGCTGCAAAACCTGGCCCTCAAACACGAGGTCAGGGTCCGCGATGGTGTCCGTGTTGGCGTCGGCCAGGCTCTGCCAGCCGCCCTCGATGCCAAGCTTCTCGGCTGCGGTGCTCAGGGTGTCGCCCGCCTCGAGCGTGTAGGTTTCGCCGCTCAACGCCACGGGCGCGGCGTGCTGGGCGGCCTCCACCACATCAGTCGGGGCCGCCAGCGGTGCGCTCTGCACGGGCACGTTTTGGACCGGTGCAGTCTCGACCGGCACGCTCTGGACCGGCACGCTCTGGGGAGCGACCGCCGTCGCGCCGCCCCCTCCGCTCAGGCCAAGCTGGGAGGCGCAGGACGGCCAGGCACCCCAGCCTTGGGAGGCCTGGACCTGTTCGGCCACGGCGATCTGCTGCTCACGGGTGGCGTCTGCTGCCGAGCCCGTGCCGCCGTAGGCGGCCCAGGTGCTGGCGCTGAACTGCAGGCCGCCCGTGTAGCCATTGCCGGTGTTGGTGGACCAGTTGCCGCCGCTCTCACACTGCGCAAGGGCGTCCCACGTTGACGTGCTGGTGGTCGCGTTTGCGGCTGTTGCGGAGAGTGCCAGCCCTGCTGCTGAGACGGCAACAAGGGTGACTCCACGGCGTGCGGCAGTACGGAAGGTGGTGTTTTTCATGTGGTGATGCTCCTGAAGGCCACCTGCGCTCGATCCGTCCCCGGAGGTCGTTGCGCCACTGCCCGCCCCTGACGATTAGAGGTCATTGTCGGTGTCTGCCGGCCGGGCAGTTCTGGTGGAGGCAGCACCGGGCATTCATGTCGCCCGCTTGGCGGGCTTGTCTTTCACGCTAGGACATCACGGTGCCGTTATCAAACCGAGATGCTTTCTGGGTGTTGGCTGGTGGCTGGCTGGGGAAGCGCCGCGGCCAGGTACGCGGCGGTGCGGCTGTGCGGAGAACGCGCGACGTCGGCGGCGGTTCCGGCGGCGACGATCCGGCCGCCGGCGTCCCCGCCCGATGGACCCAGGTCAATGACCCAGTCCGCATCGGCCACGACGGACATTTCGTGTTCCACCACCACAACGGTGTTGCCGCTGTCCACCAGGCCGTGGAGCTGGGCCATGAGCAGTTGGACGTCGGCGGGGTGGAGGCCGGTAGTGGGCTCGTCCAGGAGGTAGAGGGTATGGCCCTTCTTTGCACGCTGAAGCTCGGTGGCGAGCTTGATGCGCTGGGCCTCGCCGCCGGAGAGTTCAGTGGCCGGCTGGCCCAGGCGGAGGTAGCCCAGGCCGACGTCCCGAAGGCTCTTCAGGCTGCGGGCTGCGGCGGGAATATCGGCCAGGAACGCGGCGGCAGCGTCCACTGTCAGGCGGAGCACCTCGGCCACGTTCTTCCCCCGGTACGTCACCTCCAGGGTTTCCGGGTTGTAGCGGGAACCGCCGCACTCCGGGCACGGGCCGTAGCTGCCCGGGAGGAAGAGCAATTCCACCGCCACAAAGCCTTCGCCCTGGCAGGTTTCGCAGCGGCCGCCGGCCACGTTGAACGAGAATCTCCCGGCGCCGAAACCGCGTGCCCGGGCCTGCTCCGTGGCGGCGAATTCCTTGCGAACGGCGTCGAAGAGTCCTGTGTAGGTGGCGAGGTTGGAGCGGGGTGTGCGCCCGATGGGCTTCTGGTCCACCGTGACCAGCCTGTCGATCCGGTCGGTGCCGCTGACCGGTCCCACCGACAACGGCGCAGCGGGTCCCACCTCGTCCGGGTCTGCCGGCTCCGCGGCCTTGGCCGATTGCGCCGACTGGTGGGTCCTCAGTCCGGACCCCACGACTTCCCCAAGGACATGGCTGACCAGGGTGGACTTGCCCGAACCGGACACCCCTGTGACTGCCGTCAGTACGCCCAGCGGGAACCGCGCATCAAGGTCCTTGAGGTTGTGCCGGCTGATGCCGGCCAGCTCAAGCCAGCCAGCGGGCTCCCGGGCGCCGCCCGTACGCGGTGCGGTGCCTGTGCGTGGCGCCGTACCTGCACGCGGCGCGCTGCCGCCGTCGGGCGTGCCGCCGCTGCACGCGCCGCCCTCGCTGGGAGAACCGCCGCCTGACGCGCCGCCGTCGAACAGGAACGGGCGGGTGACGGACGCCTCGATGGCCGCGAGCCCGGCAACCGGCCCGCTGTAAAGCACCTCGCCGCCGCCTTCCCCCGCGCGGGGTCCCACGTCCACCAGCCAGTCGGCCCGGCGGACCACATCCATGTTGTGCTCCACCACGAAGACCGAGTTGCCGGAGGCCTTGAGCTGGTCCAATACCGCCAGAAGCGGCTCGGCGTCTGCCGGATGGAGGCCCGCGGACGGTTCGTCCAGCACATAGATCACACCGAACAGCCCGGATCGCAGCTGCGTGGCGATCCTCAGCCGCTGCATCTCGCCGGGCGAGAGTGTGGGGGTGGCGCGGCCCAGGGCCAGGTATCCCAGGCCAAGCTCCAGCAGCACGGTGATGCGTTGCAGGAGGTCCGTGGTGATGGCAACCGCCACCTCGTTTTCCTCGCCGGAGGACTGCCGGCGGGACGCAGTTCCGGCTTCCTTCAACCCGGCGGTGGGACGGAGGATCTCGGCCAGCTCCACCATCGGCGTAGCGTTGAACTCGGCGATGTTCCGGCCGGCGAAGGACACGGCGAGGGCTTCAGCCCTCAGCCCGGTTCCGCCGCAGCGCGGACATGGCCCGGACTCCATAAACGCCAGGACACGCTCGCGCATGGCGGCGCTCTGGGAGTCCGCCAAAGTGTGCAGGACGTAGCTTTTGGCGCTCCAGAAGCGCCCCTTGTACGGCTTGGCCACGCGATCCCGCTCGGGCGTGACCTCCACGACGGGCTGCTCGTCGGTGAACAGGATCCAGTCGCGCTCCTTTCTGGGCAGTTTCCGCCAGGGCACGTCCACGTCGTAGCCCAGGTTGCTGAGGATGTCGCGGAGGTTCTTTCCCTGCCAGGCACCCGGCCAGGCCGCGATGGCACCTTCCCGGATGGTCAACGTCGGGTCCGGAACCAGGGATTCCTCGCTGACGGTGTGGGCGACGCCCAGCCCGTGGCATTCAGGGCAGGCACCGGCCGCGGTGTTCGGGGAAAATGCGTCGGAGTCCAGTTGCGCGGCGCCCGCCGGGTAAGTTCCGGCCCGTGAAAAGAGCATGCGGAGCGAGTTGGAGAGTGTGGTCACCGTGCCCACCGTGGAGCGGCTGCTGGGTGCGCCGCGGCGTTGTTGAAGCGCGACGGCGGGAGGCAGTCCGGAGATCATCTCCACCTTGGGGTTGTGGCCCTGCTGGATAAGGCGGCGTGCGTACGGCGCCACGGATTCAAAGTAGCGCCGCTGGGCTTCGGCATAGATGGTGCCAAAAGCGAGTGACGACTTTCCCGAGCCGGAGACCCCCGTGAACGCCACGATCGAGTCCCTCGGCACATCGACGTCCACGTTCCGCAGGTTGTTCTCCCGCGCGCCCCGGACGCGCACAAAGCCGTCCGAAAGATGGTCAGGGGTGGGAAGGGAAAGATCGTCAGCCTGCTGAGGGTTCCGCATTGATCCGACTCTAGCCGCGAAGCTGCCGGCGGGCGATATCATGACCCGATGGACAATTACCGGGACACAACCGCCGATCCGCTTGCCGAGCCGGAAGTTCCTGCGACGGAACTTCCAGACACGGATCTGGCCGGGACCGAAGCGGTTGTCAGGCTCCTCCCCGTCGCCGAACTGCACCTGCACATCGAGGGGACCCTGCAGCCGGAGCTGATCTTTGAGCTGGCGGAGCGCAACGGCATCTCCCTCCCGTATTCGGGGCTGGACGAGCTTCGCGGACTGTACGAGTTCACTGACCTGCAGTCGTTCCTGGACCTCTACTACGCCAACATGGCGGTGCTGCAGACGGAACAGGACTTCGCCGACATGACCCGCGACTACCTGACCCGGGCCGCCGCCGCCGGTGTCCGGCACGCGGAGATCATGATGGACCCGCAGGCCCACGTGTCCCGCGGCATCAGCCTTGAAACCTGTGTCAACGGGGTGGCATCCGCCCTGGCGACGTCGGTGCAGGACTTCGGTATCTCCACCATGCTGATTGCCGCGTTCCTCCGTGACCTCTCCGAGGAATCCGCGCTGGAGGTCCTGGACGGACTGCTGGCCATGAATGCCCCGATCGGTGCTATCGGCCTGGACTCGGCCGAGGTGGGCAACCCGCCGTCGAAGTTTGAACGCCTGTTCGCCAAGGCCAGGGAAGCGGGCCTGCGGCTGACCGCCCATGCGGGCGAGGAGGGACCGGCGTCGTACATCATCGAGGCGCTGGACATCCTGGGCGTGGAGCGGATCGACCACGGCATCCGGTGCATGGAGGACCCTGACCTGGTGGAGCGGCTCGTGGAAGACCGGATTCCGCTGACGGTCTGCCCCCTGTCCAACGTCCGGTTGCGTGCAGTGGACACCCTGGCGGACCACCCGTTGCCGGCCATGCTGGCCGCCGGGCTCAACGTCTCAGTGAACTCCGACGATCCGGCGTATTTTGGCGGCTACGTGGACGACAACTTCGCGCAGCTCGAAACCGCCTTTGGACTTTCCGACTTTGACCGTTCCCGGCTTGCGGCCAACTCCATCCACTCGTCCTTCGCCTCGGAGGAGCGCAAAGCGGAGCTGCTGGACGAACTGAACCGCGCGTAGCCCCAAGGCCATGGACGGAAACGGGCCAAACAGCCGCTAAACTGGTGCCGCAAAGCGTGTCTGGGCGGGGATCGGCGGAAGCCATTCCAGCGCCCCGGGGTTGAGGAAACAGCCCCAAACCCGAGACTCCCGCCTCACTTCCGGTGTTACCCGCGTCATAGTCGGTCACGACACGCAGAGTTAACCAATTCAAGTCGTGCGATTTAACAGGCTATTGGCAAGATGCCTATTGACCGATCGCTTTACAAAAGGGGAACCATGGCCAAGTCCACCACCGAAAACACCAACCTTCGACTCAAATCCGTGCTGGATGTCCTGACGGAAGGCACGTGGACTGGCGATGCGCTGAACGCAGGAGGCGTGCTCGCAGAAGCCACCGCCCGCGTGCCGTTCAGCCAGCACGAGGCCGAGCTGCTCAGCGGCGGGATTCCCCGCGGACACAAGACCCTCACGTCGGCCACGGCCAAGCTGGTCAAGGCCGGCTGGCTGGTCAAGGGCCGTTCCGGCTGGACCATCACCGAGGACGGGATGCGCGCCACGGTCGCCTTCCCGGATGCGGACTCGTTTGCCTCCGCGCTCGATGCCGGAACTCCCGTCCCCGCCGACACCCCGGTTCCGGTTGCGCCCATTGCTGCACCCGCCAAGGTCGCCGCGGCCAGGACTACCCGCAAGACCGCCGTGGCCAAGGACTCCGCGGCCGGGGATGAGGGCGCGAAGAAGGCTCCCGCCAAGAAGGCCCCTGCGAAGAAGGCTGCCGAGGTTGTCGGTAAGGCCGCCAAGATCATCGAAGAGGCCGTGGAGCCGGTGGTCAAGGCCGTCCGTTCGCGCAAGGCCACCCCCAAGACGAAGTCGGAAGCGGCCGTAGCGGAATCGCTTGAAGGACCGGATGTGGAAACCTTCCCGCAGCCCGAGGCCGTGGCGGTTGCCGGCGATTTCAACACCCTCCTGGGCGCTCCCGAGGACTGGGCTCCGCAGTACGACGAAGTCCAGATGAAGTTCGATTTCGTCGCCCAGCAATGGACGATTACCGCCGAACTGCCCGCCGGCTACTACACGTTCAAGATCGCGCTGAACCGGTCGTGGGAAGAGAACTACGGTGCCTTCGGCACGTTCGATGGCCCCAACCATGAACTGCACCACGACGGCGGCCGTGTCACCGTCCGTTACGACCACCGCACCAGGGACATCACCATCAACTGATGCCGCCCCCGGGAGTTTTTGTCCAGGTAGGGGGCTTCTGAGGTGAGATTTGGGTACCTCTATCTGGACAAAAACTGCGGAGTGACGCACTGTGGGTTTTGGTCGCTGTGACCGGTTTCCACCCACCTAGGAGATGCGGAAAATGACTCTTCCCTCAGGAATCACGCCGGGCGTCTGGACGCTGGACATGTCCCACAGCGAGATCGGCTTTACGGTCCGCCACGCGGGCATCAGCAAGGTCCGCGGCCGCTCCACGGATGCCAGTGCCGAGGCCCGGATCGGCGGATCCCGGGCCGAGGCCGCGCTGCACGCCACCGTCAAGACAGCCAGCTTCGATTCCGGCGACGCCAACCGCGACGGCCACGTCAAGGGCCCCGATTTCTTCGACGTGGAGAACTTCCCCGAGATGACTTTCCGCGCCACCTCAGCGGAAGGCGACGGCGAGGACTACACCCTCACCGGCGACCTCACTATCCGCGGCATCACCAAACCCATCGAACTTGAAGTTGAATTCACCGGGGTGGCGGTTGACCCGTTCG
>JBKKDH010000376.1:0-16790 GCA_046708445.1 Arthrobacter sp. | reverse complement strand
CCCTTGGCGAGGGTCTGGTCGAAGGTGTCGCCCTCGTCGTACGTCGCGAGCGAGAAGTCGTACAGGGACGCGTCGCTGCGCCGGCCGCTGACCGTGCAGGTGCCGGCGTGCAGGGTGAGCCGGATGTCGCCGGACACGTTGCGCGATGCGCTCTCGACGAAGGTGTCCAGCGCCCGCTTCAGCGGCGAGAACCACAGGCCGTCGTAGACGAGCTCGGCCGAGCGCTGGTCGACCTGCCGCTTGAAGCGGGCCAGGTCGCGCTCGACGGTGAGGGCCTCCAGCTCCTGGTGGGCGGTGATGAGGACCTGCGCGCCCGGGACCTCGTAGACCTCCCGGCTCTTGATGCCGACCAGGCGGTCCTCGACCATGTCGAGCCGGCCGACGCCCTGCGCCCCGGCCCGGCGGTTGAGCTCCTCGATGGCCTGCAGCACCGTCACCGGCCGGCCGTCGATCGCCGTCGGCCGCCCTGCGCTGAACGTCAGCACCAGCTCGTCGGGGGCCGCCGCGCTGCCCGGCGCCTGCGTGTAGCTGTAGACGTCCTCCACCGGGCCGTTCCACGGGTCCTCCAGGAAGCCGGTCTCGACCGCCCGCCCCCAGACGTTCTGGTCGATGGAGTAGGGCGACTTCTTGTTCACGTCGATCGGCAGCCCGCGCTCCTCGGCGAACGCGATGGCCTTGTCGCGGGTCATCCCGGAGTCGCGCACCGGGGCGATGCACTTCAGGTCCGGGCCGAGGGTCTGGATGCCGACTTCAAAGCGGACCTGGTCGTTGCCCTTGCCCGTGCAGCCGTGGGCCACGGTGGTGGCGCCGAATTCGCGGGCGGCCTTGACGAGGTGCTTGACGATGACCGGCCGGGAGATGGCGGAGACAAGCGGGTAGTGGCCCGGGTAGAGGGCGTTGGCCTTCAGCGTGGGCATGCAGTATTCGTTGGCGAACTCGTCGGACGCGTCGGCCACGTATGCCTCGACAGCGCCGCAGCCCAGTGCACGCTGGCGGATGGTCTCCAGGGACTCGCCGCCCTGTCCGACGTCGACCGCCACGGCGATGACCTCGGCGCCGGTGGCTTCACCGATCCAGCCGATGGCTACGGAAGTATCCAGGCCACCGGAGTAGGCCAGAACAATACGCTCAGTCACGAAAATGCTCCTCTATGTTGGGGATTGCGTTGTTTAAGAATTGATTACGGAAAGCCTGTCACACC
Source organism: Arthrobacter sp. (assembly GCA_046708445.1). Classification (GTDB taxonomy): domain Bacteria; phylum Actinomycetota; class Actinomycetes; order Actinomycetales; family Micrococcaceae; genus Arthrobacter. The sequence goes on along the minus strand of JBKKDH010000376.1, from coordinate 15,589 downwards.
TTGGGACGGCCTGTTACTGGCTGCCGCCGGCTTCCTCTGCCAGCTGCAGGAAGCGGGCGGCGAGGTCCTGCCCGCCCTGGGGATCACGGGAGACCAGCAGCACGGTGTCGTCACCGGCGATGGTGCCCAGGATGGATGGCATGACCGAGTGGTCGATGGCCAGGGCCAGGAAGTTGGCCGCACCGGGCGGAGTCCGGAGCACGGCGATGTTGGCCGAGGCCTCCGCCGTGACCAGCAGCTCGCTGCACAGCCTGGCAAGCCGTGCATCCAGGATTTCCTGGCTGACGCCGCTCTTGGCGGCTCGTTCGCCGCCTTCGCCGGGGACGGCGTAAACCAGGACGCCTTCCTTGCCGCGGACCCGGACGGCGCCGAGTTCCACGAGGTCCCGGGACAGCGTGGCCTGGGTGACCTGGACGCCGTCGTCCGCCAGCAAAGCCGCGAGCTCCGCCTGGGAGCGCACCGATTCACCCGTCAGGATGGCGGTGATGCGCGCCTGGCGGGCCGTTTTGGTGGCCGGGCTGGAGCCCGGCACCGACGGGTTGGTGGACACTAGAACGCGCTCTCCCCGGTGCCTTCAACGGGAGAAAGACCGTCGACGAATGCCAGGCCCGAGCGGTGCATGAGCCAGGCCATCAGGGCCTTCTGGGCGTGCAGCCGGTTTTCGGCTTCATCCCAGACGATCGACTGCGGACCGTCGATGACGCCCGCCGAGATCTCATAGCCACGGTAGGCGGGGAGGCAGTGAAGCACGACGGCGTCATCCGCCGCGTGTGCCATAGCTGCCTCATCAACGGAGTATTCCCGGAACAGCTGCATCCGGGCTTCCTTTTCGGCTTCCTGGCCCATGGAGACCCAGGTGTCCGTGGCCACGACGTCGGCTCCCTTGAGGGCTTCCGCGGCGTCGGTGGTGACCAGTACGGAACCGCCCGTCTGGGCAGCGCGTTCCTCGGCCGCCACGACGATCTCCGCTGCCGGGAGGTAACCCTCCGGCCCCGCGATGCGGACGTGCATCCCGGCGGTGACACCGGCCAGCAGGTAGGAGTTGGCCATGTTGTTGGCGGCGTCGCCCAAGTAGGCCATGGTGAGGCCCGCCAGTTCGCCCTTGTGCTCCTTGACCGCGAGCAGGTCCGCGAGGAGCTGGCAGGGGTGGTAGTCATCGCACAGGGCGTTGATCACGGGCACCTTGGAGTTTTCCGCCATCGCCACCAGGCCGGAGTGCGCGCCGGTGCGCCACACAATCGTGGAGACCATGCGCTCCAGGACCTTGGCGGTGTCCTCCACCGATTCCTTGTGGCCGATCTGGGCCTCGCCCGGATTGATGATCAGGGCGTTGCCGCCCATGTCGGCGATGCCGGTGGCGAAGGAGACCCGGGTACGCGTCGAGGTTTTGTCGAAGATGACGGCTACGGTCTTGCGGCCGTTGCCCTCCGCGGCGAAGGGCTGCACACTGTAGGGCGCGGCCTTCATGCGGACGGCCAGATCCAGGACCTCGGCCTGCTCAGCGGGGCTGAGGTCCGTGTCCTTCAGGAAGTGGCGGGTGCTGCTGGCTGTGCCGGCGGAAGAAACTACAGGGGTCACTGCGTGTCCTTAGCTGTCTGGAGGATTGCCGGGAGTGCGGCAAGGAAGGCGCCGGCCTGGTCCGTGGTGAGGATCAGCGGCGGGGCAAGCCGGATGGTCCGCGGCCCGGGGCTGTTGACGATGAAACCGGCCTCAAGGCCCGCGGTCACGACGGCGGGCGCCACGTCGGCGTCGAGGTCGAAGCCGATCAGGAGGCCAGCACCTCGGACTTCGGTGACGCCGTCGACGGCGGCGAGCCCGGCGCGGAGGTACTCCCCCACAGCGGCGACGTTTTCAAGTACCCGCTGGCTTTCGATCGCGTGCAGCGTGGCCAGGGCGGCCGCCGTCGCCACCGGGTTGCCGCCGAAGGTAGTGCCGTGCTGGCCGGCGGTGAGGAGCTGTGAGACCTGCTCGCCGAAGGTGAGCAGGGCGCCGATAGGGAACCCGCCGCCCAGGCCCTTGGCCAGGGTGACGGCGTCCGGAACGATTCCGGCGTCCTCGCTGGCGAGCCATTTCCCGGTACGCCCGATTCCGGTCTGGACCTCGTCCAGGATCAGCAGGGCGCCGGCTTTGGTGGTCGCCTCGCGGGCTGCCCGCAGGTAGCCGGCAGGCAGGGGCCGGACTCCGGCTTCGCCCTGGATGGGCTCGAGGAAGACGGCGGCCACGGTCTCGTCAAGGGCGGCTTCAAGGGCTGCCACGTCGCCGAACGGGATGTGGACCACACCGCCGGGCAGCGGCTCGAACGGGGCTCGGTAGGCTTCCTTGGCTGTCAGGGCCAGGGCACCCATGGTGCGCCCGTGGAAGGCACCTTCCAGGGCGATGATCTTGGTCCGGGGCGCGCCATCCGGGCCGGTTGCATTGCGCCGCGCCAGTTTGAAGGCGGCCTGGTTCGCTTCGGTGCCGGAATTGGTGAAGAACACCTTGGAGCCTGCGGGGGCGTGCGTCAGGGCCAGCAGCTTCTCGGCCAGCGCGATCTGCGTGGGGCTGGTGAAGAAGTTCGAGACATGCCCGAGGGTTGCCAGCTGGCTGGAGATCACCGACGTGACAAACGGATGGGCGTGGCCCAGGGCGTTGACGGCGATGCCGCCGAGCAGGTCGAGGTATTCCTTGCCGTCGGCGTCCCAGACCAGGCACCCGGCGCCGCGCACGAGAACGCGCTGCGGCGTGCCAAAGACACCCATGAGGGACGTTGAGTAGCGGGCCAGCCAGTCCGCCCCGCTGGTGTGGCCGACGAGCGCGCTTGCGGAAGCCTCAACAGTGGACTGGCTCAGTTCTGCGTGGGTCATGATGCAATCGTTTCTTCGTCGGGGACGACCTGCGTGCCGATGCCCGCCGTCGTGAATGTTTCCAGGAGCATTGAGTGCGGGAGGCGGCCGTCCACGATGTGTGCCCGTTCCACTCCCCCGTCAATGGCCTTCAGGCATGCCTCCATCTTGGGGATCATGCCGGATTCCAGGGACGGCAGCAGTTCGCGCAGTTCGGATGCCGTGAGGGAAGAGATGAGCGAGGACCTGTCCGGCCAGTTGGCGTAGAGGCCTTCGACGTCGGTGAGGATCACCAGTTTTGATGCCCCCAGCGCTTCGGCGAGGGCGGCCGCGGCCGTGTCCGCGTTGACGTTGAGGACCTGGCCCGTGGTCTGGGCCCGTTCGGCGGCGGAGTCCGTTCCGTCGTCCTCGATTTCCGGGGCAACGGTCGAGATGACGGGGATGCGGCCGGCCGCCAGGATGTCCAGGATGCCCTCCGGGTTCACGCCGACGACTTCGCCCACCAGGCCAAGGTCCACGTCCTCGCCGTCAATGACCGTGCCGGTCCGGACGGCACGGAGCAGGCCGCCGTCTTCGCCGGACATTCCCACTGCGTACGGGCCGTGGGAGTTGATCAGGCCCACCAGTTCGCGGCCCACCTGGCCGGTGAGGACCATCCGGACCACGTCCATGGCTTCCGGGGTGGTGACGCGCAGGCCGCCTTTGAACTCGGATTCAATACCCAGCCGGGCCAGCATGGAGTTGATCTGCGGACCGCCGCCATGGACCACCACGGGGTGGATGCCCACATGGTGCAGGAACACGACGTCTTCGGCGAAGGCACGGCGCAGTTCCTCGTTGACCATGGCGTTGCCGCCGTACTTGATCACCATGGTCGTGCCGGCGAAGCGCTGGATCCAGGGCAGTGCCTCGATCAGGGTGCCGGCCTTGCTTTGGGCATCACTCATGGACGTGGTTTCGCGGGTTTGGGTGTTCATGCTTGAAGTTACTCCAGGGTGCTGGTGGATTAGCTTGAGTAAGCGCTGTTCTCGTGCACGTAGTCGTGGGTGAGGTCGTTGGTCCAGACCGTGGCCTCGGCGCCGCCGGACTGCAGGTCAATCTCCACGTGGACTTCACGGGGTTCAAGGTCCACCAGGTTGCGGTCGTCGCCGATGCTGCCGTTGCGGCAGATCTGGACGCCGTTGATGGCGACGTTGAGCCGGTCCGGTTCGAAGACGGCGTCCGTGGTGCCCACGGCGGAGAGGACACGGCCCCAGTTGGGGTCCTTGCCGAAGATGGCTGCCTTGAAGAGGTTGGACCGGGCCACGGAGCGGCTGACGGTTTCGGCGTCCCGCTCGCTGGCCGCGTTGAATGTACGGATGGCGATGTCGTGGCTCGCGCCCTCGGCGTCCCCGATCAGCTTGCGTGCCAGTTCCGCACACACCTGGGTCAGCCCGGCGCCAAAGGCCTCGGCCGACGGAACGGCCCCTGAAGCGCCGGACGCCAGCAGCACCACGGTGTCGTTGGTGGACATGCAGCCGTCGGAGTCTGCACGGTCAAAGGTGACGCGCGTGGCATCGCGGAGGACGACGTCGAGCATTTCGGCTTCAACGTCGGCGTCGGTGGTGAGGACCACCAGCATGGTGGCGAGTCCGGGGGCAAGCATCCCGGCGCCCTTGGCCATGCCACCGATGGTGAACTCCTGGCCGTCGGCGTCGGTGCCGATGAACAGCGCGGCCTTGGGCACCGAGTCGGTGGTCATGATGGCATTGGCCGCTTCCGGCCCGCCCTCCGTGCTGAGGGCCGCCGAGGCGGCCTCGACACCCGGAAGGATCTTGTCCATGGGCAACTGCTCGCCGATCAGGCCGGTGGAGCAGACGAAGACGTCCGTCGCGGAGATGCCCAGGACAGCCGCCACTTTTTCGGCGGTGCTGTGGGTGTTCTGGAAACCTTGGGGACCGGTGCAGGCATTAGCGCCGCCGGAGTTGAGGACGACGGCGTCCACGCGGCCGTCCGAGACCACCTGGCGGGACCAGTGGACCGGGGCAGCGGCCACGCGGTTGCTCGTGAAGACGGCGGCCGCCGCCTTCGATGGGCCATCGTTGACTATCAGGGCCAGGTCCGGCTTGCCCGATGTCTTGAGGCCGGCGATGACGCCGGCGGCGCGGAATCCCCGGGGGGCGGTAACGGTCACGGTGCAACTCCCTGCAGGTTGAGGCCGGCGGATTCCGCCAGGCCAAGCGCAATGTTCATGGACTGCACGGCGCCGCCGGCAGTCCCTTTGGTGAGGTTATCAATGACGCAGGTGACAATCACGCGGCCCGTATGCGGGTCAAAAGCCAACTGCATGGCCGCGTGGTTGGAGCCCTGGACCGACTTGGTGGCCGGCCATTGGCCCTCCGGCAGCAGGTGCACAAAAGGCTCGTCGTCGTAGGCGTCAGCCCACGCCTGCCGCAGGTCCGCGGCGGTGGTGCCCGGCTTCACCTTGGCGGTGGCGGTGGTGAGGATCCCGCGGCTCATGGGAGCGAGCGTGGGCGTGAACGACACCGTGACGCTTTCCCCGGCGGCGCTGGAGAGTCCCTGCTCGATCTCCGGCGTATGACGGTGGCCGCCGCCCACGCCGTAGGGGCTCATGGAGCCCATCACCTCGGAGCCGATGAGGTTGACCTTGGCGGCCTTGCCCGCACCCGAGGTGCCGGACGCGGAAACTATCACGACGTCGTCGGGCTGGAGCAGGTTCGCAGCGAAGCCGGGCGTCAGAGCCAGCAGGGCCGACGTCGGGTAGCACCCGGGAACGGCGATCCGGGTGGCGCCTTTGAGGACCTCCCGCTGGCCCGGAAGTTCGGGCAGGCCGTACGGCCACGTTCCGGCGTGGGCCGAGCCGTAGAACTTTTCCCACGCGGCGGCATCTTCGAGGCGGTGGTCTGCGCCGGCGTCGATCACCACGGTGCCCTCGGGGAGCTGCGCCGCGATCTCGGCGGAAGCCCCGTGCGGGAGGGCAAGGAACACTACATCGTGGCCGGAGAGGTTTTCCACGGTGGTGTCTTCCAGGATGCGGCTGGACAGCCCATGCAGGTGCGGCTGCAGCTCGCCGAGGCGGGAGCCGGCATTGCTGTGCGCTGTGATGGCACCGATGGTCACATCCGGATGCCCGGCGAGGAGGCGCAGGACCTCTCCCCCGGCGTAACCGCTGGCTCCTGAGACGGCAACAGAAATAGTCATACCCTGAATCCTACAGCAAAAGTATTCAGCATGCCCGATATTTATGCATTCCTGCAGTTCTCCTTTCCCGGGCGGATTAGACAGGCATGCGTACGATGGAAGGAGGGTGATTTTGACCGCGTAGTCCGAATGGCGGCTGCAGCGTTGCCCGTAACAGTTACGAGGCCCCGGCTCCATGACCACCACCCTCCCAACGTCGGAGCGCCCCAAATCGCGCGTCCGACAGCCCAATGCGGTTGTCCTGAGCTATTCGGAGCTACTTAAGAGCGTCAAGGCCGCAGGCCTGCTGGAACGCCGCGTGGGTTTCTACATCACCGTCTTTTCCACCCTCGTGCTCCTGATGACCGCTGCCTGGTTCGGTTTTGCGCTGATCGGTGACAGCTGGTTCCAACTCCTCATCGCCGCCGCAGTTGGCGTTATCTGTACCCAATTGAGTTTCCTGGCCCACGAGGCTGGCCACCGCCAGATCTTCGCGTCCCGGCGCGCCAACGACTGGACGGCACGGATCCTGGCCACGTCAGTGGCAGGCATGAGCTACTCCTGGTGGGAGCAGAAGCACGGCGCCCACCACAACCATCCGAACGTGATCTCCAAGGATCCGGACATTGCCACCGGCGCGATCGCCTTCCACCACGAAGCCGCAGCCACCCGGCAAGGCCGGTTTTCGTTCCTGACCCGCAAGCAGGGCTGGTTTTTCTTTCCACTGTTGTTCCTGGTCGGCCTGGGACTCCAGATCGATTCGGTGAGGTTCATTTTCCGCCGCGCCAAAGTGACGCACCGCTGGGTAGAGCTTCCGATCCTGCTCGTCCGGTTGAGCATCCTGCCCGTCCTGGCCTTCACCTTCCTGCCGTGGGGAATGGCCTTCGCCTTCATCGGCGTACAGCTCGCCGTGTTCGGCTTCTACATGGGCGCCTCATTTGCGCCCAACCACAAGGGCATGCCCGTCATTCCGGCGGACAGCCGTGTTGACTTCTTCAGCCGGCAGGTCCTGACGTCGCGGAATATCTCCGGCGGCCGGTTCATGGACATCCTGCTCGGCGGCCTGAACCGCCAGGCCGAGCACCACCTCTTCCCGGACATGGCACGGCCCCAGCTGGACAAGGCCGCCAAGATCGTCCGGGAGTACTGCCGGAAGCACCAGGTTCCGTACACCGAAACCACGCTGCTGCAGTCGTACGGCATCATTGTCCGCTACCTCAACGATGTTGGACTTTCCGCCGGACGCCACTTCGAGTGCCCCATGGCCACGGTCACCCGCCGCTACTGAGCTTCTCCGGCGGGCCACCGCCGCCGGAATCTTTTCCCCCGATGTCACGGCCTTACGGGCCCGACACTTCGCCGTTTGTGCTGGTTTCCCTAGGATGGGTCCAGGACCGGGGCGAGGAAATCCCAGCTCCGGGAAGGAGATACATGACGCACGCAATAGTGGTCCGCGAACCCGGAGGACCCGAAGTACTGGAACTGGCAGAGGCCGAGCGCCCCGTGCCCGGCCCCGGCCAGCTGCTCATCAAGGTGGCGGCAGCGGGCGTCAACTTTATCGAAACCTACCAGCGTGGGGGCATGTACCAGGTCCCCTTCCCCTTCACGCCGGGCTCGGAAGCCGCGGGAACGGTTGAGGAGGTCGGCGAAGGCGTCGAAAACTTCACCGTTGGCAGCAGGGTGGCCACGGCCGAGGGCGCTAAATGCTACGCCGGCTACACGGTACTCGATGCGGTCAAGGCACTTCCGGTTCCTGACGGCGTCGACGACCTCACGGCCGCTGCCCTGCCCCTCCAGGGCATGACTGCCCACTACCTGATCAATTCCTCCTTCAGGGTGGAACCGGGCCACACCGTGCTGACGCATGCCGGTGCCGGCGGCGTCGGCCTGCTGCTGACCCAACTGCTGAAGGAGAGGGGCGCCCGCGTCATCACCACTGTCTCCTCGGACGCCAAGGAAGAACTTGCCCGGGAGGCCGGGGCAGACCATGTGCTGCGGTACGAGGGCTTTCCCCACCATGTCCGTGAGCTCACCGGCGGGAAAGGCGTGGACGTGGTGTACGACGGCGTCGGCCGGAACACCTTTGACGGTTCCCTGTCCTGCCTGCGCACGCGGGGCACGCTTGTGCTGTTCGGGGCCGCCTCGGGAGCCGTTCCCCCGGTGGATCCGCAGCGCCTCAACGCCGGCGGATCGCTGACGCTGACCCGCCCGTCCCTTGGCCATTTCCTGCTCAACGAGCAGGAGCGCCGCTGGCGGTCGGGCGAGATCTTCGCCGCCGCCGAAAACGGGCACCTCAAGGTCCGGATCGGCGCCACGTATCCGCTGGCCGACGCCAGGAGGGCACACGAGGACCTCGAGGGCAGGCGGACCACGGGCAAGGTCATCCTGGTCCCCTGAACCCCGATCGGGAAACGTCAGGTGAATGAAAAATGGACGGCGCGCGAACGGCGTCACTTTCCGTTCACCTTGCCAGTGGACACTTCAAGGGTGACCGAGCTACAACTCAACGGCCCTGTGCCCGGCGGCCTTGCCGAATATCAGCCCCAGCTGCCCGGATCCGCTGCGACACCCCTGGCGCGGACACTGGTGGATATCCTGCAGGAAACCGCAAAGCGCCACCCCGACGCATCTGCCTTGGATGACGGCCGCGAGTCGCTGAGCTATGCCCAACTGATGGCGGCCGTGCGCTCGGCTGGCCGGGAACTTCACCTGGCGGGACTCGGAGCCGGCGACAAGATCGGCGTCCGGATTCCGTCCGGAACGAACGGACTGTACATCTGGATCCTCGCGATCCTCCTCGTCGGCGCGGCGTATGTCCCCGTGGACGCCGACGACCCGGAAGAACGCGCCCGGCTTGTCTTCGGTGAAGCCAAAATCGCGGGCGTGGTTACCGGCGAGGGCCTGACCGTGACCGAAGACAGGCAAGCACCGTTCCCCGCGGCGCGGCCTGCCACGCCCGACGACGACGCCTGGGTCATTTTCACGTCGGGCTCCACCGGAACTCCGAAGGGCGTCGCGGTCCGGCACAGGTCGGCGGCGGCCTTCGTCGACGCCGAGGCACGGATCTTCCTTGCCGCGGACCCGGTCGGCCCGCAGGACAGGGTCCTTGCAGGACTGTCCGTGGCCTTTGACGCCTCGTGCGAGGAGATGTGGCTCGCGTGGCGGCACGGCGCCTGCCTGGTCCCCGCGCCGCGCGCCCTGGTCCGCACCGGCATGGACCTCGGCCCGTGGCTCATCAGCCACGGCATCACGGTAGTGTCCACCGTTCCCACCCTTGCAGCGCTGTGGCCCGCGGAATCGCTGGAGAATGTGCGGCTGCTGATTTTTGGCGGCGAGGCGTGCCCGCCGGAACTTGCTGAGCGGCTCGCCGTGGAAGGCCGCGAGGTCTGGAACACCTATGGACCCACCGAGGCCACGGTGGTGGCGTGTGCGGCCGAACTGGGCGGACCCGGGCCGGTCCGGATCGGCTTGCCGCTGGATGGCTGGGACCTTGCCGTGGTGGACGATGACGGTGTCCCGGTGGCCGAGGGCGCCGTCGGCGAGCTCATCATTGGCGGGGTGGGGCTGGCCCGTTACCTGGATCCGGCCAAGGACGCGGAAAAGTACGCTCCGATGCCTGCCCTGGGTTGGCAGCGCGCCTACCGCTCCGGCGACCTCGTCCGCTACGAAGCCGCCGGGCTGGTCTTTATGGGCCGGGCCGATGACCAGGTGAAACTGGGCGGCCGGCGGATCGAGCTCGGAGAAATCGATGCCGCGCTGCAGGCACTGCCGGGCGTCGCAGGCGCCGCAGCCGCCGTGCAGACGACGGCGGCCGGGAACCAGGTCCTGGTGGGGTACCTCGCGCCCGCAGGAGACAAAGAGCCTGACCTTGCCGCCGCGCGCGGACTGCTGGCAGCCAGCCTCCCCGCCGCGCTGATCCCCCTCCTGACCGTCGTCACCTCGCTGCCTACCAAAACCAGCGGAAAAGTCGACCGGCACGCACTCCCCTGGCCACTCGCCGGGTCGGGCGCGGCTGAAACTGACAGCGCTCCGCTGAACCTGCCCGACGACGCCGCCTGGATTGTCGAACAGTGGGGCGCCGTGCTCGGCAGCCCGGCAGTAAGCCTGGACGCAGACTTCTTCGCGCACGGCGGAGGCTCCCTCGCCGCCGCCCAACTGGTCTCCGCCCTCCGCCTCCGCTACCCCACCGTCACGGTCGCGGACATCTACGCCACACCGCGGATCGGCGCGTTGATCGACACGGCCCGGCAATCGCTTCCTGACGGCATTGCTGCCGGCCCGGCGAAGGAACGCTTTGTCCGGCCGACAGCCCGCAAGTCCCAGGTCTTCCAGACACTGATGGGTATTCCCCTGCACATCCTGGTGGGCATGCGCTGGCTGACCTACCTGATGGTTGGAAACAACCTCCTCGCCGGCCTGGCCGGTTTCGCCGCCGCGCCCACGGTGTCCTGGTGGTGGGTCGGCGCATCGTGGCTGGTCTTTGTGAGTCCCCTTGGCCGGATGGGCCTCTCCATCGCGGCGGCCCGCCTGCTGCTCCGCAACGTGGGCCCGGGCACTTACCCGCGCTCGGGGAAGGTTCACCTGAGGCTCTGGCTGGCCGAACAGATCCAGGATTTGGCCGGTGCCGTGAGCCTGGCCAGCGCACCCTGGGTGCCCTACTACGCAAGGGCCCTCGGAGCGAAAATCGGCAGCAATGTGCACCTGCATTCCCTGCCGCCGGTCACGGGCCTGCTGTCCTTGGGCAGCGGAGCGAACATCGAGCCCGAGGTTGACCTTTCCGGATGGTGGATCGATGGAGACCACGTCCGGATCGGAGCGATCCACGTGGGCGCAGGGGCAACGGTGGGCGCGCGCAGCACCCTCATGCCGGGGGCCAGCATCGGTGCCGGCGGCCAGGTCGAAGCAGGTTCGGCCGTGCTCGGCAAGGTGAAGGCCGGACAGGTGGTGGCAGGCTCGCCGGCCCGGCGCCGCGGCAAGGCCAAAAACGACTGGCCCGATACTCCGGCCAGCAGCCGGCTGATGGGCCGTCTGTGGTTCGCCGCATTCGCCTCCGCTTCCGCCGTCCTGGCAATGATCCCCTACCTGTCCGCGGCCGCCGCTGCCGGCGTCGTATTCCTTTTTGTCCAGGGCAGCAGCTCACTGTCCGCGGCGTGGCCACAGCTCCTCGCGTCCCTGCCGCTGGCCGCGCTGGCCTGGTTCTCCGCCAACCTCCTGCTTATTTTGGGCACCACCCGGCTGCTGGGGATCGGCCTGAAGGAGGGCCACTACCGCGTGCGGAGCCGGATCGGCTGGCAGGTGTGGGCGACGGAACGGGTGCTGGACCTGGCCCGCGACCTCCTCTTCCCCGTCTACGCCAGCCTTTTCACCCCCGTCTGGCTGCGCCTCCTGGGGGCAAAAATCGGCAAGAACGTGGAAGCCTCCACGGTGCTGCTCCTGCCTAAGATGACCACGGTCGGAGAAGGCGCATTCCTGGCCGACGACACCATGGTGGCGTCCTACGAACTCGGCGGCGGCTGGATGAAGATCGCGCCCGCGAAGATCGGCAAGCGTTCCTTCCTGGGGAACTCCGGCATGACGGCAGCCGGCCGGAACGTCCCCAAGAACTCCCTTGTAGCCGTGCTGTCAGCCACTCCCTCCAAGGCAAAATCCGGGACCTCCTGGCTGGGCAGCCCGCCGGTGAGGCTGCGCCGCACAGCCATCGCCTCGGACACAACGCTGACGTTCCAGCCCCCGCTCCGGCTGAAAGTAGCAAGGGCCCTCTGGGAGCTGTGCCGCTTTGTGCCCGTCATCCTGACGGTGGGCCTCGCCGCGGGCGTGTTGCTGGGTTTCGATTGGCTGGCAGGAACCGTGGGCTACGGCGCCGCGGCGGCCCTCGGCGGGTTCGTTATGCTGCTGGCGGGCGCCCTAGCAGCCGTCAGCGCAGTTATTGCCAAATGGTTGCTCGTGGGCCGGATCCAGGCGGGAGAACACCCCCTCTGGAGCTCCTTTATCTGGCGTAATGAAGTGGTGGATACCTTCATCGAAATGGTCAGCGCCCCATGGTTCGCGCGCGCGGCCAGCGGCACACCGGCACTGGTGTGGTGGCTCCGCGGACTGGGAGCAAGGATCGGTTCAGGAACCTGGTGTGAGAGTTACTGGCTGCCCGAAGCGGACCTCGTAACCCTCGGCGCCAACTCCACGGTCAACCGCGGCTGCGTGGTCCAGACGCACCTGTTCCACGACCGGATCATGAGCATTGACACTGTTACGCTCGAGGAAGGAGCCACCATGGGCCCGCACGGCGTCATCCTCCCGCAGGCACGGATCGGCAATGGCGGAACCGTGGGTCCGGCATCGCTGGTGATGCGCGGGGAGACCGTTCCCGCCGGGACGTACTGGATGGGCAATCCCGTCAGTCCGTGGCAGGGTCCGGATGTTCCCGCTGCCCGCCTGAAGTAAATAAGTACCCGCTCGTCCGTCACCGTTTGTAATTGAGGCCCCGCTCCCCATGAGTCTTCCAGAACCAGCAAGCTCCGGAGCCGCCGTGGGAACGGCCGATTCCGGATTGCGGTCCGACCGGTACATGCCGGGCCACGGCACCAGCGCCTACAGCGTCTCGCGGTATGAGCTCGATCTGGACTACCGGCTGTCAGCCAACCGGCTGAGCGGCCGTGCAGTCCTCCACGCCACAGCGGCACGCCAGGCATCCGCCGTCGTCCTGGACCTGGTGGGCCTCCGGGCCACCAAGGTCCAGTTCAACGGGCGCCGTGTCAGGCGCTTGGTGCAGCGCGCCGAACAACTGGTGGTGCATCTCGACGCCGACCTCGCCCCGGGAGACGGCTTTACCCTGGACATCCGCTACGAAGGCAATCCCTCGCCCCGCCGCGGGCTGTGGGGCGAAGTCGGCTGGGAAGAGCTCACCGACGGCGTCCTGGTGGCGGGACAGCCCAACGGCGCCCCGTCCTGGTTTCCCTGCAACGACCACCCCCGGAACAAGGCAAGCTACCGGATCACCGTCACCACCGACGCCAACTACCGTGCTGTCTGCAACGGCCGGCTGGTGGGGCACAGCATCAGGGCCAGCCGGGAATCCTGGACCTATGAGCAGGAAGAACCGATGTCTACCTACCTGGCCACGGTCCAGATCGGCCGCTACGAGTCGCTGATCCTCGATCCCGGGGACACGCCGGGCGGGGTGCTGCAGTCGGCAGCTGTTCCGCCGGCCCTTGCCGGCACCGCCCTGCAGGGACTTCGCCGGCAGCCGGAGATGATGCGCACGTTCATCAGCTGCTTTGGGCCCTACCCCTTCCCCGAGTACACGGTGGTGGTGGCCGACGACGTCCTGGAAATCCCGCTGGAGGCCCAGACCCTGTCTATCCTGGGGCGGAACCACCTCAGCCCGGACTGGGATTCCCAGCGACTGATCGCCCACGAGCTCTCACACCAGTGGTTCGGGAATTCCCTGACTGCCAGCGGGTGGAGCGACATCTGGCTGCATGAAGGTTTTGCCTGCTACGCGGAGTGGATCTGGTCCGAAGCCGCCGGCGTGATGACCGCACGCGACCGGGCCGCCGCCGCCTGGCGCAGGCTCTCCGCCGCAGGCCAGGACCTGGTGATCGGGGACCCCGGTCCGGAGTTGATGTTCGATGACCGCGTATACAAGCGGGGCGCCCTGGCACTGCACGCGCTCCGGCTGCGTTGCGGTGACCTGGCTTTCTTTGCGCTGCTGCAGGAATGGACGCGGACCCACCAGCACGGCTCGGTGTCCACCGCGGAGTTCATCCTGATGGCGGACCGGGTGGCGGGTCTCGATTCCGAAGCGCTGCTGCATCCCTGGCTGTTTGAGGAGGCCCTGCCGCCGCTGCCGTTGCGCGGGCGGCACGCCAGCGGCTAGCGGCCCACCCCGGCTACCCATCGAGTGCGACGGCGGCCACCAGACTGTCGGGGAGGCCGCTGTCCGCAGGGTTGAGGTCTGCGATCCCGGGTTTGCCGAGGACTTCGACGGTGCGCGGGTCCGCCCGGAGTCCTTCCCCGGTCATTTTGAGCCAGGCCTCCTTGCGGGCCCAGAGCCGTGCCCGTTCGCGCAGCAGGTCCTGTCCTGACAGTCGTTCGACGGCGCGCCGTTCAGCAACGCTGAGCGCCACGGCGTCGAATCCGTCAAAGTCCAGCCGCGAGGGATCTTCGGCGTCCACCCCCAGCCGCATCCCGGCACCTGGTACCGGCAGCCCTGCAAGCAGGATCCACTGTTGCGTCCGCGCCATGCTAAGAAGTAACGGCAACGGCTCTCCCCTGCGCGTATAGCCCGGCCTGCCGTGGGCAAGGCCCGGTCCAGAGCCGCAGCGCGGACAGGAATAGCACACCTGAAGGTCCCCGGCCGGCAATTCCAGCAGGTCCGCGGCAAAGCGACGCAGGGCCGCCCGGCCCGAGACAAAGCGCGCACGTGCACCTGGCTCCAGGGCGGCCGCCCGGGCGGCCTCCACAGGTTCGAGCAGCTGCGCGTCGGAGTCCGGGCCGTCCGTGGCATGGCCACGAAGATCCACGGACTGCAGGACGAGCCGGGACTCCACGTCAGTCAGCTAGCGCTGGACGGCACCGCAGCGCTCGGCGGCCAGGGCCACGGCGCCTTCACGTGCGGCCGACGCCTCGTCCGCCGTCAACGTGCGGTCCGTCGCGCGGAAGCGCAGCCCGAAAGCCAGCGACTTCTTGCCTTCTTCAATGCCCTTGCCGGCGTAGACGTCGAACAGCGCGACATCCTCCAGCAGCTCCCCGGCACCTTCGCGGAGCGCCTCGAGGACGTGGTCCGCCGGAATGTCCTGCGGCACTACGAGCGCCACATCCTGGGTGGCCACCGGGAACGTGGAGATGTGGCGGGCCACGATGACGTCCGCGGCGGCTTCGAACAGGGCATCGGCGTTGAACTCCAGCGCCACCGAGCGGGCAGGCATGTCGTGCGCGGCGAGGAGCTTCGGGTGCAGTTCGCCGGCGTACCCCACCACCTCACCGGTCCGCAGCGAGAGCTGCGCGGCGCGGCCCGGGTGGAATGCCTGGTGCGAACCCTGGCTGACCACGATCTCCACGCCCAGGATGTCCCCGGCGAGCCGGGCGATGTCCAGCGCGTCGGACCAGTCCCACAAGCGCGGCGTGTGGCTCGCGGCAGCGGGGGAATCGTGGCCCGTGAGGACAGCGGCGACGTACAGCGGCTGGTCCGGAACGCCGTCGTACAGTGCGTCCAGCACCTCATCGGAGGGCTTGACGCCCAGCGGCGGGATGGACGGCGTTCCCACGGAGGCGCCCGGCAGGAAGACGAGGCCGGATTCATAGAGCGCCAGGTCCCGGAAGCCGCGGGAGTGGTTCCGCTTGGCGACCTCGATGAGCCCCGGAAGGATGGAGGTCCGCAGGTAGCCGTGTTCCTCGCTGATCGGGTTGGCCAGCTTGACCGCGCTGCGGGCGGCGCCCTGTTCCGCGACGCCGAAGGTCTCGTTGGCGGCCTTGGAGACAAACGGGTAGGCCAGGACTTCGGTCAGCCCGGCGTCAGCAAGTGCCTGGATGAGCCGACGGCGCTGCTGCTGCACGCGGGTCAGGCCACGTCCCGGAGGGGCCACCGGAAG
>JBKKDH010000375.1:0-4248 GCA_046708445.1 Arthrobacter sp. | reverse complement strand
CGGCCAGCACCGTCACGAGGTAAGGGAGCATGGCCATGAACTGGCTCGGAACGGGCGTGCCGATGATCGTCACGATGCTCTGCAGGTTGTCCGCGAAACCGAACAGCAGTGCGGCGAAGAACGCTCCGATCGGGTTCCAGCGTCCGAAGATCAGGGCCGCGAGTGCGATAAAGCCGCGGCCGCCGGAGATTTCCTTAGTGAAACTGTCAATCGCCACGAGCGTGAAGAACGATCCTCCGATGCCCGCAATGGCGCCACCGAGCGTGACGTTCCAGAAGCGGGTGGCGTTGACCTTGATGCCCAGGGTGTCGGCGGCCTGCGGGTGTTCGCCCACGGCACGGACCCGGAGCCCCCACTTGGTCTTGAACAGGCCCAGCCAGACGACGATGACGGCGACGTACATCAGGTAGCCCACCAGGGACTGCTTGAAAAGGATGGGCCCGATGATCGGAATCCCGGACAGAACCGGAATTTCGATGTTGTCCAGGCCCGGCGGCGAATTGAACTGCGCCTTGTTGGCCTGCATGACGGTGCTGAACAGAAAGCCGGTCAGGCCGGACACCAGGACATTGAGGACGACGCCCACAATGATCTGGTTGACCAGGTATTTGATGCTGAAGAGCGCCAGGACCATGGAGACGACGGCGCCCGCCACTGCCGCGGCCAGCAGGCCCAGGAACGGGTTCCGGGTCATGGTCGCCACCACGGCGGCGGTGAAGGCCCCGCCGAGGAGCTGTCCCTCAATGGCTATATTGACCACCCCGACGCGTTCACACAGGACACCGGACAATGACCCGAACACCAGCGGTACGGCGAGGGTGACGGATCCGGCGATGAGGCCCGCGAGCGAGATGCTGGGGGTTCGTGCTCCGCCTACCACCCAGATCAGGAAGGCGGCCACGAAGATGACGGTGAAGCTGATGGGTACCCAGGCAGGTGCTGGCTGGTCCTTCGTTTTGAGGAAAATGGCGTACGCCGCGAGTCCCAGCAGGATTACTGAAAGCACCATGCCGCCAAGGAACGCGGGTACTTCGAGGGCGGGGAGCTGGAAGAAATCACCGCCGGTGGACATGCCAAACTCGGCGGTCTGATTGGGTCCCATGAGGCCAAAGAAGACAAAGCCCACGAGTGCCAGCAGAGCCAGCATGACGGGAGTTTTCCACGTGACGGGCTTGGCTGACGTTGCCAGGCCCGTACCGCTTTCCGGCCGTGCGGGGCCCGGTCCCCTCTTTCCTGGCAGGGGCGAAGTTGCTGTTGTGCTCACGCTGCACCTCCGGTGGTTGCTGCCTTGGTGGACGGGCCGGTCCTTGCCGGCTTCCTGCGCCGCGGGTTCAGTCCGAAGAGTGCCCGTACCAGCGGCGGAGCCGCGATGAAGAGGACGATCAGGGACTGGACCACCAGGACGACGTCGATGGGTGTGCCGGTTTGGATCTGCATCTGGACGGCGCCGGCGCGGAAGGCGCCGAACAGCAGGCCGGCAGCGAACGTGCCCCACGGCGTCGAACGTCCCAGCAGTGCAACGGTGATGGCGTCAAAGCCGTACGTGGCCGCGACGCCGTCGGTGAGGACCTTTTCCGTACCGGCGACTTGGGCCACACCGGACATGCCGGCGAGGGCGCCCGCGATGGCCATCACCAGGATGGTGGATCGGGACACATTGATGCCGGCCGTCTGGGCCGCCTTGGGGTTGGCCCCCACGGCCCGGAATTCAAAGCCGACCGTGGACCGGTTGAGCAGCCACCAGATCAGGACCGTGGCGGCGATGGCCAGGATGAAACCGAGGTGCAGCCGGTACTGGGAGCCGAGGATCAGTGGGTAAACCGCCGTGGGGTCCAGGATGGGTGAAATGGGGTTGGAATCACCCGGACGCTGGAAAGCGGGCGTGTTCAGCAGGTACCGCAGTAAATACAGCGCAATGTAGTTAAACATGATGGTGAGGATGACCTCGTGGGCGCCTGTCCGCGCTTTGAGGACCCCAACGAGGCCGCCCCAGATGGCGCCGCCGACGATGCCGGCCACCAGGACCAGCAGCAGATGCAACACCAACGGCAGGTCCAGTGCGAAACCCACCCAGGCCGCCAGGATTCCGGCCATGATGATCTGCTCCTGGGCACCGATGTTGAACAGCCCTGCACGGAAGGCCAGGGCCACGCCAAGGCCTGCCGTGATGAGCGGCGTGGCGATGGTCAGGGTTTCCATGAACGGCGCGAACTGGACGGCGAGGCTGGAGCCACGGGGGTTGAAGACCGCACCCTGGAAAAGGGCGATATAGGAGCCTGTGGCCGCGTTCCAGACAGCGGAGAGGAAATCTGCTGGCCGGGCAAACAGATAGGTTGAGGTTCTTCCCACCCGTTCGTCGGTGCTGGCGATCAGGAGTCCGCCGATGATCAGGGCAAGGAAGACCGCCAGGACAGAAACCATGCCGCTGCCGGTGAAAATCTTGCGGACGAGTGTGTCCGGGCCGCCGGGCAGCTTGCCGCTCTGTGCCGTGACAGGAACGGCTGAAGGCTCGATGGCTCCCCCGGCCGTATCGAGGGCGACCACCGCGGCCGTCTCCTCGGCGGCAGGCCTGGCCTGGTGGGGTTTTTCAGGATGCTGGTCAGCCGCGTGTTTGCCGGGATGCTTGTCAGTCATGGTCGCCTCCTTCGGCGCTGGCGGCGGGGGTCCGCGGGGTCTGCGGTGTGTCTGCGCTGGGATGCCACTTGTCCACCCGGCCTGGCGGTGCAGCGTCCTCCGGCGAGATCCCGGCCATCATGAGTCCCAGGACATCCCGGCCGGTTCCGGCCGGCACGATGCCCACCAGCTTGCCCTTATAGAGGACAGCAATCCGGTCGGCCAGCTGCATGACCTCGTCCAGTTCCGTGGACACGATGAGCACCGGCGTGCCATGGTCCCGCTCGGCCACAATCCGCTTGTGCAGGAACTCGATCGAACCAACGTCAACACCGCGGGTGGGCTGGGAGGCAATAAACAGCCGCAGCGGCCGGGACAGTTCCCTGGCCATGACCACTTTCTGCTGGTTGCCTCCGGACAGCGTCCCCGCAGCCAAGGACCCGGACTGGGTGCGGACGTCGAACTCGCCAATCCGCGTCTTCGCGTTCTCGAGGACTTTCGCCGGGCTCATGCTGATCCCCTTGGCGAACGGGGGCTGGTCGTAACGGTCCAGGATGAGGTTCTCGGCGATGGAGAACGTGCCAATCAGGCCGTCCACCGAGCGGTCTTCCGGAACAAACCCGACGCCGGAGTTGAGGACGTCCTTGACGCTGAGGCCCAGGATCTCTTCCCCGTCGAGCCTGATCGAGCCGTGGACGCGGTCCTGCAGGCCCAGGATGGCTTCGGTCAGTTCGGTCTGGCCATTGCCCTGGACTCCCGCGACTGCCAGAATCTCACCGCGGGCGATGTCAAAGCTGATGCCGTCCACCACGTGCTGGCCCGTGGGCGAAACGACCGTAAGGTCGCTCACGCTGAACGTCTTCTCCTGGGGTTTAGCCGGGGCCTTCTCCAGGGTGAGGCTGACGGCCCGGCCCACCATCATGGATGCCAGTTCCGCGGTGGACGCCTCCGGGCTGGCAGTTCCCACCACCGTGCCCCGCCGGATCACGGTGATGGTGTCCGCAACAGCTTTCACTTCACGGAGTTTGTGAGAGATGAAGACAATCGAGGTGCCGTCGGATTTGAGCTGGCGCATGATGCCCAGCAACTCATCGGTGTCCTGCGGGGTCAGCACCGCGGTGGGCTCGTCGAGGATCAGCACCCGGGCGTCCCTGACCAGGGCCTTGATGATTTCCACGCGCTGCTGGACACCTACCGGGAGGTCTTCAATCAGCGCGTCCGGATCGACATCAAAACCGTACCTGTCGGAGATCTCCCGGATTTTCCGGCTAGTGTGCTCCAGGTCCAGGAAGCCGCCTGCCTTCGTTGCTTCCGCCCCCAGGGCCACGTTCTCGGCCACCGTAAAAACCGGGACAAGCATAAAATGCTGGTGCACCATCCCGATCCCGGCAGCCATGGCGTCACCGGGGCCGCGAAAGGAAACTGCTTTGCCGTCAATGAGGATCTCGCCCTCGGTGGGTTCATAGAGCCCGTACAGCACATTCATCAGCGTGGATTTTCCGGCGCCGTTCTCGCCCAGCAGACAGTGGATCTGTCCGGGTTCAACCACCACGTCAATGTGATCGTTGGCGAGCAGGGAGCCGAAACGTTTGGTGATCCCTCTGAGTTCAAGTTTCAAAACTCTGACCAATCTCG
>JBKKDH010000374.1:0-8987 GCA_046708445.1 Arthrobacter sp. | reverse complement strand
AAGAGCCGACGTCGGCGACCCCGCCTGGGCGGGCGCCGCCCAGGTCCTGGGCAATTACCCGCCCGACGGCGGCACAGACCTCCGGCCGTGGGAAGTGAAGGTTCTGCGCCGGGACCTGTAAGCCCGCACCTGCAAGCCGTGAAAGGAGGCTGCGGTGCCAGCCGCTCAGGGCGCCAGCCGGTCGCCCGGCTGCTGCACGCGGAACCACCGGTAACCGTAACGGCCCAGGTCCACGCTGAAGCCGCCGTCGGGCTCCAGCGGCACATTGTCGCCGTCGAGCACGTTCAGCAGGACGGCACCCCTATAAGCCCGCTTCGGCGCATCCGCAGGACCCACCCTGCCGGTGACCTTGACCGTGCCCGTGCCGAAGTTGTGCAGCAGCACCATGGTGGCCCCGTCCGAGGTGCACGTGTGGGCGAAGACCCCCGGCTCAGGCTGGTCGATGACTGCGAACTCACCCCAGCCCAGTTCCGGGGACTCGCGGTAGCGCTGGATCAGCTTGGCCATGAAGTTCCAGAGGGAATCCGGGTCCCGTTTGGCCGCGGCCGCGTTGACCTTCGCCGGTCCGTAGTCGCCGCGGGCCAGGGGGACCACCAGGTCGGACGCCTTGGCGCCTGAGAATCCTCCGTTCCTGGTGCTGTTCCATTGCATGGGCGTGCGGACGGCGGCGCGGCTCTTCTGCCGCAGGTCCTCGCCCATGCCGATTTCTTCGCCGTAGAACAGGACAGGGGTGCCGGGCAGCGAGAACATCAGGGAGTACACCATCCTGATCCTTTCGGTGTCGCCCCCGAGCATCGGTGGCAGCCTGCGGCGGAGCCCGCGTCCGTAGATCTGCATGTTCTTCTCGGGGCCGAAGGCGGCGAAAACCTCCTGCCGTTCGGCGTCGTTGAGCTTGTCCAGCGTGAGCTCATCGTGGTTCCGGACGAACATGGCCCACTGGTTGTCAGGGTGCAGCGGCGGCCGGCTCTTCAGGTTCTCAGCCAGCGGCCTGGCGTCCTGACGTGCCAGGGACAGGTAGAGGTGCTGCATGGTCATAAAGTCGAACTGCATGTTCAGCTCGTTGCCCTCGGTTCCGCCAAAGTATTCCAGCTGCTCCTTGTAGGGCAGGTTAACCTCGCCCAGCATCACGGCGCTGCCGTTGCGGCGGCTTAGGAAGCTGCGCAGGGCGCTGAGGTATTCGTGCGGGTCGCGGTTCGCGGCCTCGTCCTTGGGCTGGCCCCGGGTTTCCAGGAAGAACGGCACGGCGTCCAGCCGGAAGCCGTCCAGGCCGAGCTCCAGCCAGAGGCCCATGGCCTTGGCGATTTCGTTGCGGACTTTGGGGTTTGTCACGTTCAGGTCCGGCTGGTGCTCGGCGAACATGTGCAGGTACCACTCGCCGGTGGCGTCATCCTTGGTCCACAGGGATGTCTGCTCGCCGGGAAACACCACTTCGGAGGATGTGTCCGGGGGCGTGTCGCTCCGCCACACGAAGTAGTCCCGGTAAGGGTTGTCCTTGGATTTCCGGGCTTCAACGAACCAGGGATGCTGGTTGGAAGTGTGGTTGACCACGAAGTCCGCGATCACCCGCATGCCCCTGTCCTTGGCGCTGCGGATGAACTCCACGAGGTCGCCCATGGTGCCCAGCCGGGAATCCACGGTGAAGAAGTCCGTCACGTCGTACCCGTCGTCGCGGTCCGGTGACGGGTAGAACGGCATCAGCCAGATGCACGTGACACCGAGGGCGGCGAGGTAGTCCACCCGCTGGGTAAGGCCGGCAAAATCGCCGGTGCCGTCGCCGTCGTCGTCGAAGAAGGTCTCAACGTCCAGGCAGTAGATGACGGCGTTTTTCCACCAGAGGTCCGAGGTCTCGGCGATCCTCACAGCGTTGCCTCTTTCACGCGTGTATCCGGGAGGGGCGTGCCGCGCAGCTGCGGCAGGACGCCGGTGCCAAATGCGTCGATGAACGGGGCCTGGTCCTGCCCCACATAGTGCAGATACAGCTCGTCGAAGCCCAGGGCCGCGTAACCGGCCAGCCACTCGGCATGCCTGTCCAGGCTGGCGGAGATGTTGACCGACTTCCGGACCTGGGCCTCGCCCACGTGGCCGCTGACGCCGTCGAAATGGGCAGCGGTGGGCAGGTCCCACGGCACCGGAGGGGCGAACGTGTTGGTCCTCCACTGGTCCAGCGCCGTGGCCACGGCATCCTCCTCGCGCGGCACCCAGGACAGGTGGACCTGCAGCACCGCCGGCCCCTGGCCGCCGTTGTCCCGGTACGCGGCCAGCATGTGCTTCAGCTTGTCCGGCGGCTGGTTCACGGTCACCAGGCCGTCCGCCCAGGCTGCGCAACGGCGGGCGGTTTCCACGCTGATGGCCGGTGCGATCAGTGGCGGTGGAGGCTCAGGCACATCCCAGATCCGGGCCTGCTCCACTGTCACCAGGCCGTGGTGGGTGACCTCTTCGCCGCGGTGCAGGCGGCGGATGATGTCCACGCACTCTTCAAGCCGGCGTTGGCGGGTCTCCTTGGGCGGCCAGGCATCGCCCGTGACGTGTTCGTTCATGTTCTCGCCGCTGCCGGGCGCCAGCCAGAACCGGCCCGGGAACATGCCGGCCAAGGTGGCCGAGGCGTGCGCGGTGATGGCGGGGTGGTAGCGCTGGCCCGGGGCCGTCACCACGCCGAAGCGGAGGCTGGTGGTGGCCAGTGCGGCACCCAGCCAGGACCAGGCGAAGCCGGAGTGGCCCTGCCGGGCGGACCACGGCTCAATGTGGTCCGAGCACATGGCGGCATCGAAACCCGCCTGCTCCGCGTGCTGGACGTCTTTAAGGAGCTGGCGGGGACTGATCTGTTCATGCGAGGCGTGAAAGCCGACGGTGACCATCGTTAAGGTCTACAGGCCTGCGGCGCACAGTGTCGAGCTTTCGGCTGGGCTTTTGCTGGTCCGGGCCTACCGCTGGCGCGGCCGCCGGGCAAGAATGGGGCCTATGAAACTTCCCGTGATGCCCCCTGTCCCGCCGATGCTCGCCAAGGCTGTCAGCGGAATTGGTGGTATCCCGGAAAGGGGTGCCCTCAGCTATGAGCCCAAGTGGGACGGCTTCCGGTCCATCATTTTCCGGGACGGCGACGAAGTGGAGATCGGCAGCCGGAATGAGAAGCCCATGACGCGGTACTTCCCCGAGGTGGTTGAAGCGCTGAAGGCGAACCTTCCCCCACGGTGCGTGCTGGACGGCGAGATTGTCCTGGTGGGCCGGTCCGGGGACCGGCTGGACTTCGATGCCCTGCAGCAGCGCATCCACCCCGCGGCCAGCAGGGTGAAGCTGCTGTCCGAGCAGACTCCGGCGAAGTTTGTTGCCTTCGACCTGCTGGCCCTCGGGGACGAGGACTATACAGGCCGGCCCTTCTCCGAGCGTCGGGCCGCCCTGGAAAAGGCGCTCGCCGGCAGCAGCTCGCCCATCCACGTGACGGCCGCGACCCAGGACAAGGACACCGCTGAGCAGTGGTTCCGGCAGTTCGAGGGCGCGGGCCTGGACGGGATTGTGGCCAAACGGCTGGACGGCCCTTACCAGCCGGACAAACGCGTGATGTTCAAGGTCAAGCACGAACGGACCGCCGACTGCGTGGTGGCCGGCTACCGTGTGCACAAGAGCGGTCCGGATGCGATCGGCTCGCTCCTGCTGGGCCTGTACAAGGACGACGGCGGCCTGGCCAGTGTGGGCGTGATCGGCGCCTTCCCGATGAAACGCCGCCAGGAACTGTTTGCCGAGCTCCAGGCGCTGGTCACAGACTTTGACGGGCATCCGTGGGCATGGGCCAAGCAGGAGGAAGGCGACCGGACGCCGCGGAACGCCGAAGGCAGCCGGTGGAGCGCCGGCAAGGACCTGTCCTTCGTGCCGCTGCGGCCCGAGCTGGTGGTGGAGGTCAGGTACGACCATATGGAAGGTGAGAGGTTCCGGCACACCGCGCAGTTCAACCGCTGGCGGCCGGACCGGGACCCCGAGTCATGCACCTACGAACAGCTGGAGGAGCCGGTGAACTTCGACCTGGCCTCCGTGCTCGAGACCGGGCGGCCCTAGGCACCTGCCACCCACCGTCGGGCATTCCTCTCCGGTTGCTGCCGGACCAGCCCGTTATTCAACAGGGAAAGCCCGCCATCTGGGGGAATGGCGGGCTTTCCGGTCTGAAAACTGGGCCAGTACGTTACTTCAGGCCCAGCTGTTTGGTGGGAACCCGGAAGGTTTCCTTGGCAGTCAGCGCCGAGACAGCCGAGATGACGCAGATGACGGCGGTGAAGATGCTGATCTGGACCCAGCCGCCGGGCTTGATGCCGCCCATGGCCGCCACGATCGCCGGAGCGAAGCCTGCCATCAGGAAGCCCAGCTGGGTGCCGATGGCCAGCCCGGAGAAGCGGACCTTGGTGCTGAACATCTCGGCGTAGAAGGACGGCCAGACAGCATTGGAGGCAGCGTAGCCGCAGGAGAAGAATCCGATGGCTGCCAGGAACATCAGCGGGATGCTTCCGGATTCCAGGCTGAGCAGGAAGACGGGGGTGAGGATGGCGCTGGAGAGTGCGCCGTAGATGAAGACGGGCTTGCGGCCAATCCTGTCGGCGAGCCTGCCGAACAGGGGCTGGGTGCCCAGGGCGACGAGGTTGGCGCCCACCACGAGCCACAGGGTTGTGGTTCCGTCTACGCCGGCAACGGTCTTGGCGTAGCTGATGGCCAGGGTGCCGAACACGGTGGAGACGGCAGCAATGAAAGCGCAGCAGATGACCCGGAGGACGTCGCGCCAGTGGGCCTGGAGGAGGTCGGCGACGGGGAGCTTGGAGATCTGCGCGGTCTTCTGGGCCTCCTCGAACGCGGGCGGTTCGTGCAGCGTGCGCCGGATGAAGAAGGCAACAAGCACCACCACGGCACTGAGCCAGAAGGGGACGCGCCAGCCGATGCCGTACTTGATGTCGTCCGGCAGTGCCAGGACGGGGATGAAGACGAGGGCGGCGAGGATCTGGCCGCCCTGGGTCCCCGTGAGGGTCCAGGACGTGAAGAAGGAGCGCTGGTTGTCCGGGGCGTGCTCCAGAGTCATGGAGGAGGCGCCGGCCTGCTCGCCCGCGGCCGACAGGCCCTGGCACAGACGGGCCAGCACCAGCAGGGCCGGAGCCCACCAGCCAACGGTGTTGAAGTCCGGCAGGCAGCCGATCAGGAAGGTCGAGGCGCCCATCAGGAGGAGGGTGAACATCAGGACCTTCCGCCGGCCCACCCGGTCACCGAAGTGGCCCAGGATGACGGCGCCCACCGGCCGCGCCACATAGGCGAAGCCGAAGGTGGCGAAGGACATGATGGCCGCGTTCGCGTCAGCATCCGGGAAAAAGACCGTGGGAAAGATCAGGGCGGCGGCGGAACCGAAGATGAAGAAGTCGTAGTATTCGACGGCGCTGCCCAGGAAGCTTGCGAGGGCTGCCTTCTTCGGCGTCCCGGCCGGGGCAGCGATGCCTGGCTCGGCGGACGGAAGTATCTGGCTCATGGAGTTCCTTTGATGTGACGACTTTGTCGCGGATGGATCAGGGGGCTCGCAGCCGTCGCTGCCTGGGGGTGAAGGCTTGGCGCGGCACGGCTGGAGTTGCGGGGAGAACCCGGACAGTAGCCACATGGTGGGAGCTACTTGTGCGATACAGCAATGATGGCTGTGAGGGCAGTCACTTGTCAAGAAAATAATCATCATCTAGAAATAGTTGCCACGATATGGCAACATCGAGTTATGAGTGTGAACCAAACCACAGCGGACGATGACGTTGCCGCCGAGTCAAAGGCCGAGTCCAAAGCGGCCAAGGCCGACCGGACCGACATGGTGGGCAAGGCCCTGGGCCTCCTGGTCCTCCTGGGTGACGAGCCCCGCGGCGCAAGTGCCGCGGAAATCTCCCGCCGCGCGGACCTACCCTTCAGCACCACCTACCGACTGCTGGGTTCGCTCACGCGGGACGGTTTTGTGGACTATGAAGCGGATGGCCGCCGCTACCACCTGGGGCTGCGCATCTTCCAGCTGGGCCAGCGGGTGTCCAACCACCACGGTTTCGCCGGCACGGCCATGCCCGTGCTCCGGCGCGTGACGGAGCAGACCGGTGAAGCCACCATCCTCAGCGTTCGGGATGGCCACCACCACCTGACGGTCAACAAAGTGGATGGCCCGCAGATGTTCCGGGTGACCAGCGATCCCGGCCACCTCGGTTCCCTGCATACGACAGCCGTGGGCAAGGCGCTGGTGGCTTTTGCGGAGGACTCGGAGCGTGAGCGCCTGCTGGAGGAACTGGAGCTGGAGCCTCTCACGGAGCGCTCCATCACGGACCGCGGCGCTTTCCGCGCCGAAATAGACAAAGTCCGGCGCCAGGGATTCGCGGTGATGGATGAAGAAAACGAGACCGGCATGCGCGCCGTGGCGGTCCCTCTTTTCAACTCCCAGGGCCACGCCTTCGCATCCCTGGCCACTGCCGTTCCGGTCTTCCGCCTGAGCCTGGAGGCCCTTGTCGCTCATGTACCCCTGCTGCAGGAAGCTGCGGCGGAACTGTCCGCCCGACTCCCCCAGCGCTAGTCAAAAGTTCGTATCTCGAACAATAGTGCGAGATGTGAACAGTTGTTGTACTGTAATCCCTAGCACCGGACCCGCCGCGCTTGCCTTGGCCTGCGCCGCCCGCCCGGCGCCGTTATCAAAGGAGCTGCACGGATGAGTAATCGAACTGAGTCCTACCTGGTGGGACTGGTCGGCGATGGCGTGACGCCGTCACTCACTCCCCACATGCACGAACGCGAAGGCGACGTGCAGGGCCTGCGCTATCTGTACCGCCCCATTGACCTGCTGGAGCTCGGCCTTCCCGGCGAGTCCGTAGGCCACCTGCTGCAGAGCGCCCGCAGCCTCGGCTTCAACGGCCTGAACATCACGCATCCCTGCAAGCAGCTGGTGCTGCAGCACCTGGATGAGGTTTCCCCGGACGCGCTGCGGCTCGGTGCCGTCAATACTGTCGTGATCGAGGACGGCCGGTTCATCGGCCATAACACCGACCTCTCCGGCTTCGCCGCCGCCCTTTCCTCAGGCCTCCCGGACGCCAAGCTGCACCGGGTGGTGCAGCTTGGTGCCGGCGGCGCGGGTTCGGCCGTCGCGTACGCGCTGCTCACCGCCGGCGTGAAGGCCCTGGACCTGGTGGACGTGGACTCCGCACGCTGCGCCGCGAAGGCGGCGGAACTGGCCGGTTTGTTCCCTGACAGCACCGTCACAGCGCGGACGACGGCGGAGCTGCCGCAACTGTTGCCCCTGGCCGACGGCCTGGTGCACTGCACGCCGGTGGGGATGGCCGCCCACCCGGGCGTCCCGCTGGACCTGGACCTGCTGGAGCCCCGGCACTGGGTGGCGGACATCGTCTACCGCCCCATCGACACCGAACTGGTCCGCGGCGCACGCGCTAAAGGCTGC
Organism: Arthrobacter sp.; assembly: GCA_046708445.1. Classification (GTDB taxonomy): domain Bacteria; phylum Actinomycetota; class Actinomycetes; order Actinomycetales; family Micrococcaceae; genus Arthrobacter. Next base: position 1,558 of record JBKKDH010000374.1, on the reverse strand, counting down.
GACGTCCTGGACGGCGGGCGCATGGCCGTAGGCCAGGCCGCGGATGCCTTCCGTATCTTCACCGGACGGGCAGGCAATGCCGACAGGATGCGTTCGCACTTCCTGGAACTGGTGGCGGCGGAAGAGGTGGCCGCCTGATGCGCACCGGAATCGCCACCGTTTGCCTCTCCGGGACGTTGAAGGAGAAGATGCAGGCCTGCGCCATCGCGGGCTTCGACGGGATCGAGATCTTCGAACAGGACCTGGTCACGTCGCCGCTGACGCCCGAGGACGTCCGGAAGATGGCGGCGGACCTGGGCCTGACCCTGGACCTCTACCAGCCGTTCCGCGATTTCGACAGCGTGTCCGAGGACCTCCTGGCCGCCAACCTCCGCCGCGCTGAAGCCAAGTTCAGGCTCATGGCGCGGCTGGGCATGGACACCATCCTGGTCTGCTCCAACGTTGCCACCGCCAGCATCGACAGCGATGACCTCCGTGCCGGGCAGCTGGGCAGGCTGGCCGAACTGGCCGGGGACCACGGCGTCAAGGTTGCCTACGAAGCCCTGGCCTGGGGCAAGTACGTCAACGACTACGAACACGCCCACCGGCTCGTGGAAGCTGTGGACCACCCCAACCTGGGCACCTGCCTGGACTCCTTCCACATCCTCTCCCGCGACTGGGACACCGCGCCCATCGAAGCCTTCGCCCCGGAGAAGATCTTCTTCGTCCAGGTGGCGGACGCCCCCAAGCTCTCCATGGATGTGCTGTCGTGGAGCCGGCACTACCGTGTGTTCCCGGGTGAGGGCCAGTTCGAGCTCGCCAAGTTCATGGGCCATGTGGTCCGCGCCGGCTATGCCGGGCCGGTGTCGCTGGAGATCTTCAACGACGTCTTCCGCCAGTCGGACGTGGAACGCACCGCCGTGGATGGAATGCGCTCGCTGATCTGGCTGGAGGAACAGAGCGCCAAATGGCTGGACGCCAACGCTCCCGTTCCTTCCAGCACGGCCGCCGGAGGCGTGATCGGCACCCAAGCCCCGGGCCGCCGTCGTTATCCCATGGAACTGGCCACCCTCCCGCAGGTGGCAGAGCCGGCCGGTTACAACTTTGCCGAGGTCAAGGCGGCCAACACCGCCGGACTGGAAACCGTCCTGGGCCAGCTGGGCTTCGAGTTCAATGGACGCCACCGCACCAAGGACGTCCAGCTCTGGACCATGGGCCACGCCCGGGTGATCATCAACGAGGCCGGTCCCGGGTCCGGGGAATCGCCGGCGATCGCGGCCCTTGGCTTCGACTTCGATTCACCCGTGATCGCCTCCGCCCGCGCCCAGCAGCTGAAGGCCCCGGCGGTGCCACGCAAGAGCCAGGCGAACGATGAGGTGTTCCAGGGCTTCGCAGCTCCGGACTCCACGGAGATCTTCCTGTGCCAGGGCAGCCCGGACGGGACTGCGGCCTGGACCAGCGAATTCGGCGAAGGCCTGGAAGTGCCCCCTGAGGGCGCCACCGCCGTGATCGACCACGTGAACCTGGCCCAACCCTGGCAGCACTTCGACGAGGCCGTCCTTTTCTACACCAGCGCCCT
>JBKKDH010000373.1:0-3401 GCA_046708445.1 Arthrobacter sp. | reverse complement strand
GCGTGGACGAGCAGGAACTGGGCAAGTACTACGCCCAGCGGACCCTGCTCAAGCGCGAAGTCCTGCCCGAGCACGTGGCCAACGCCGCCGCCGTCCTGACCAGCGCCGAGCTGTCCCACACCACCGGACTCCACATCCCCGTGGACGCCGGTGTGGCAGCAGCCTTCCTCCGATGACAGCCCCCACAACCGTGAGCAGCACTGCATCAGCGAACACCGCACCGACCAAGGCCGGGGCGGTGTACGCCGCCGTCGACATCGGCGCCTCCTCCGGCCGGGTCATCATCGGCCGGATCAGGGATGCCGACGCCGGTCATCCCGGCAGGGCCCGGAGCGTCGAGCTGGAAGTCGTGCACCGGTTCCCCAACGGTGTGGTGGAGATCGACGGCGGACTCCGCTGGGATTTCGACGCCCTGTTCGCCGAGGTCCTCAAAGGCCTCTCGGCCGCCGCCACCGTGGCCGCCGTGCAGGACGAAACCATCGCCAGCATCGGGATCGACACCTGGGCGGTGGACTACGGCCTGGTCAACGCCGCGGGCGAACTGACGGCCCAGCCCTACAGCTACCGCGATGACCGCAGCCGTGCCGCCGTCGCACCCGTGCACCGGCAACTGGACCCGGCGCGCCTCTACGGAACCACGGGGCTGCAGTTCCTGCAGTTCAACACGCTCTACCAGCTGGCCACCGAACCGGACCTGGACGGAGTGCAGGCGCTGCTCATCCCGGACCTGATCGCCTACTTCCTCACGGGTCAGCGCCGCACGGAAGCAACCAACGCCTCCACCACCGGCCTGTTCGACGCCGTCGGGGGGGAATGGGCCACCGAGTTCCTCACCGCCCTGGGCCTGCGGAAGGACCTGTTCCCGCCACTGGTGCAGCCGGGCGAAACCGTCGGCACGCTACTGCCGGAGATCGCCTCACAGGTCGGGTTGCCCGCCGGCACCAAAGTGGTGGCCGTCGGCTCGCACGACACCGCGTCCGCCGTCGCCGCCGTCCCTGCCGCGGCAGCGGGAGAGGGGGAGGAGAACTTCGCCTACATCTCCTCCGGCACCTGGTCGCTCGTGGGGCTGGAACTGCAGCATCCGGTCCTCACCGAAGCCAGCCGGGCAGCGAACTTCACCAACGAACGGGGCGTGGACGGCACCGTCCGCTACTTGCGGAACATGGGCGGGCTTGGCTGCTCAGCGAATGCCAGCGAACCTGGGCCGCGGAAGGATTCACTCCGGACCTCCCGGCGCTGCTCACTGCCGCCGCGGCACTGCCGCCGGGCGGGCCCCAAATCAATCCGGACGATTCCTACTTCATCGCCCCGGACAACATGCCCGAACGCATCCGCGCAGCGGTCCGCCGCATCGGGGACATCCTGCCCGATGACCCCGCGGCCATCACCCGCTGCATCATGGACAGCCTGGCCAACGGCTACGCCCGCACCATCCGCGACGCCGAACGCCTCGCCGACCGTGCCGTGGATGTGGTCCACGTGGTGGGCGGCGGGTCGCAGAACCGGCTGCTGTGCCAGCTCACGGCCGATGCCACGGGCAAGCGGGTCATCGCCGGACCCGTGGAAGCCACCGCCCTCGGCAACGTCCTGGTCCAGGCCCGGGCCGCCGGGCAGGTCAGCGGCGGGCTCACGGAACTGCGCAGCCTGGTGGTCGGTTCGCACGAGCTGCAGGCCTTCACCCCGGAGCTCTCGAGGCTCTAGGTCCGGACAGCTGCTTTTGGCGCGAACGTGCAGTTGTGGCCCTCCGGGCTCGGGCCACAACTGTACGTTCGAGCGTGCGTCGGGCCTGAAGTGTACGTCCGCGCAGGGCGGTGGAGCCGCGGCGGGAAATCGCTTGCCCAAACCCCTGTTTTCGTGTGATCTATTCCCCTAGGATCTAATCCCGTGCGCACAGAACATACCCTCGTCTACGATGCCCCGGCTGCCGACTGGCTGGAGGCCCTGCCACTGGGGAACGGGCGGCTCGGAGCCATGGTGTTCGGCGGACGGGCGCTCCCGGGAAATCCAGCCGGCGGAGCGAGGGAGCACCGGTTCCAGCTCAACGACGGTTCCGCCTGGTCCGGATCGCCGCACAGCCAGGACCTCGAACCACACTTCAGCCGCGAACGGGCCAACGGCATCCTTGCCGAAACCCGGCGGCTGATCCGGGACGGCGACTATGCGTCCGCCCACGAGGCCCTCAAAGAACTGCAGCACCGCCATTCGCAGTCCTACCTGCCGTTCGCGGACCTCTTCCTCACCATTGCCCACTCCGGCGATCACGACAGCGCCGCTGCAGCCAACCATGCCGCCTACAGCCGCTCCCTTGACCTGGCCCGCGCCGTCAATTCCACCCGCTACGAGGCGGATGGCCACAGCGTCACCGTCGAGGCCTTCGCGTCCCACGATCCGTCCGTCCTGGTGATTTCGGTGGAAACAGACGCGCCGCAGGGCCTGGACCTGACCCTCCGCCTGGACTCGCAGCTGCGCATCCTCCGCCGGACCGGGGCACCCACGGCCGGTCCGTCGTCGACCGGCCTTGAACTGAAGCTGCCCAGCGACGTTCCACCCTCACACGACGGCGGCGCCGTGGAGTATTCCGACGACGACTCCCTCAGCCTCCAGGGCGCCTTCGCGGCGGCTTGGGAGCACAACGGCCTCGAAGCAACAGCGGACGACGGCGGCCTGGCCGCCACAGGCGCCCGCCGCGCCGTCCTGTACGTCACCACGGAGACCACCTTCCGCGGCCTGGGCCGGCAGCCGGAGGGAACTGCGGCGGAGGCAGCGGGCGCTGCCCAAAAGACCCTCGCCGCTGCCATGTCGGCCGGGCCGGAGGCACTCCTCGCACGCCACGAACACAGCCACGCGGAGCTCTACGATGCCTGCAGCATCGCCGTGGACGGGCCGGCCTGGCACGGCACCAACACCGCCCAGCGCCTGGCGGCAGCCAACACCCACCCGGACGGACCTCTCGCCGCGGACCCCGGACTGGCGGTGCTGCTCTTCAACTACGGGCGGTACCTGCTGGTTTCCAGTTCGCGGACCGGGGCACCAGGGTCACGCGGAGGGACCGCCTGGCGCGGGACACCGGCCAACCTGCAGGGCATCTGGAACGACCAGCTGCGGGCCCCGTGGAGCTCCAATTTCACCACCAACATCAACCTGCAGATGAATTACTGGGGAGCCGAACCCACAGGCCTCGCCCCGTGCACCGGGCCCCTGTTCGCACTCATCGAGGCCATGCAGGAGACTGGCGCGCCCACCGCCAGGGAGTACTACGGCGCCCGCGGCTGGGCGGTGCACCACAACTCGGACATCTGGGGCTACAGCAAGCCCGTGGGCCATGGATCGCACTCGCCGGAATGGTCCTTCTGGCCGGTGGCCGGGCTGTGGCTGGTCCGCCACCTGTGGGAGCACCTGCG
>JBKKDH010000372.1:0-3380 GCA_046708445.1 Arthrobacter sp. | reverse complement strand
GACTCAACAAGATCTCCGGCCTGGGCAGGACCCGCACTGCGGGACTGTGACTCGGCGGCGGTGCCGGCTGGCGTTGCCAATGGATCTCCGTTTCTGCCCGCGGGCAAAGCTTGGCCCCGGCGGCGTCGTCGTGACGGCGCCCCGGAGCGGACGACGCGGCGTTCCGCCACACCGGCATTGGCGGGCGGATACGGGGCTGACTCACCCTGGGCACTCGCGGATACGATACCCAGCAAGCGCTTTCCGAGTACCAGTGTGAAGCATGCCCTGGCACCGAGTCCAGTAATGTAACGATTCAAAATTTTCCTTGACGTGTCTGCCATGAGGGTCTAGATTTCGAGAAACCGATTACTCAGGTGACGCCCGCCACTCATGGAAGCGTTTCTGCAACGATGGAGAACCGAAGGGAGCTTTGCCATGCTGGCTGGAAATTTCAGTGCACGCGCCTACTCGTTCTTTGACACTTTGCTATGGATCGCCTGCCTCAACCTGCTCTGGATCCTTTTCACCTTGCTGGGGTTTGGTGTTTTGGGGGCTGGTCCGGCAACGGCCGCCGCGCAGATCCTGGTTCGGCGCAGGGCGCGCGGCGAAGCCGCACCGCTCCTCAAATCCTTTACCAGGGAATACTTCGCGAATTTCGTCCGGGCCAACGCCCTGGCGTTGCCCGTTATGGCGGTGGCTGTGGCCCTGGCCATGAACTGGAACTATTCATCCGGCGCGGGGGACCTGATGTCCCAGCTGGTGGCGGCCGGCACGTTCGTGGCCGCCATCTTCCTCGCCGGGGTGGCCTGCTACCTCTTCCCCATGTATGCCCGCTATGAACTGCCGCTGGGCCAGTACCTGATGACCTGCTCGCGTTTCGCTGTCCGCCACCTGGCGGGCACCGTGATCCTGCTGTTCATCACGGCCGCCGCTGTTTACGCGAGCCGCATGCTGCCCGGACTTATCCCGTTCTTCAGCATCGGAGCATGGCTTTACGTGACCGGCTGGCTGTGCGATCGGTTCTTCTCCGCCAACGATGAGTCCGTCGCCGCCTTCGCCACGCTCCAGGAAGACGGTGCGGACTCCGGGGCCCGCACGGATGGCGGCAGCACCGGCGTCGTGCGCTCCACGCGGCAGGGAGCATCCGTTGGGTGAGCCGTCCCGCACGGGGCTTCACCATGGCGCGGCCTTCCAACCCTGGCGCACCCGGGAGGTTGCGCTGCTCAGGGCAGGAAACAATCTGCCACGCTGAAATGAAACGTATCAAGATGGTGCCCTACCCGCGCAAGCCCCGCTCTACACCTGAACTGCACCGCCTGACCCGGTGAACCAAACTGCCGGAATCAACCCCGAAGAAGTGGAAAAGGAACAACATGATCACCAGAAAACTCAGCCTGGCCGCCGCCGTCGTGACCGCCACGGCCCTGACCCTGACAGCCTGCGGAGGCGGTGAAACCCAGTCGGCAGACATCTCCACGATCAACGTGATGGCTCCGTTCCTGGAAGCACAGCCGCCCACACCTGATGGGGCCGTGCAGCAGAAGCTGGAGGAACTTACCGGCAAGGACGTCAACATCACCTGGACGCCAAACGCCTCCTACGAAGACAAAATGAACATCACCCTGGCGTCATCTGAGATCCCCCACGTCCTGGTGGTCCAGAGCAAGTCACCGGGGTTCGTGAAGAACGCCGAGGCGGGTGCCTTCTGGGACCTTACCGACAAGCTGGACGAGTACCCCAACCTGAAGTCCACCTTCCCCGAAGTTGAGCAGAACGCCAGCATCAACGGCAAGGTCTATGGCGTCTTCCGCGCCCGCAACCCGATCCGCTCGGCCGTGATGTTCCGCCAGGACTGGTTGGACAAGCTGGGTCTGGAGGCTCCGAAGACCACCGAGGACCTTTACAAGGTGGCCAAGGCCTTCACCGAACAGGACCCGGATGGCAACGGCCAGGCCGACACCTGGGGCATCACCATCCCCAAGTGGGGTGCTTTGGGGTCCAACAGCCCCTACGACATGATCGAGACCTGGTACGGCGCCGGCAACCGCTGGACCGAGCGGGACGGGAAGCTGATCCCGAGCTTCGAGACCGAAGAGTTCATCGAAGCCAACCGCTTCGTTAAGAAGATGGTGGACGAGAAGCTCATCAACCCTGACTTCGCCACCTTCGACGGCACCAAGTGGAACGAGCCGTTCTTCAACGGCAAGGGCGGGATCATCGTGGACGTCGACTCGCGGGTCAGCGTCCTGATCAACCTGTTCAAGCAGGCCAACCCGAACGACTTCGAAAACAAGGTGGGCTTTGTCGGTGGGCTTGAAGGCCCGGACGGTGAACTGCACACACATCCCACGGACGGCTACTCCGGCTTCCTGGCCATCCCCAAGACCAGTGTCCGTACCGAGCCTGAGCTAAAGACAGTGCTGGAGTTCCTGGACAAGATGAACTCCAAAGAAACCGCCGTCCTGCTGAATAACGGCATCGAGGGCGTGAACTTCACCGTCGAAGACGGCAAGGCCGCCACCATCAAGCCTGAGACCCCTGAAGGCAAGGTAGTCAGCACCGACATCAAGAGCTACGCCCAGCTGGGCACCAACGTCACCGGCAACAACTTCTACCTCGTCAAGCAGGCTTCGGACTACGAGCAGAAAGTCTTCGACGAGCGCATTAAGGTCATGGCAGAGGATCTGAAGAGTGCCGTGTACAACCCGGCCGCGGCCTTCGTTTCGCCCACTTACGTTGCCAAGGGCGCGCAGCTGGACAACATCGTGGCCGATGCCCGGATCAAGTACCTGGCCGGCCAGATCGATGAGCAGGGCCTGAAGGACGCCATCAAGCTGTGGAAGACCAGCGGCGGCGACAAGGTCCAGGAAGAGATCAACAAGCTCTGGCAGGACAGCAAGTAACAGACCCCCGGCGCCGTTGGCCGGCCTGCGCACCGTGCGGGCCGGCCTGCGGCGGATCCTCACCACCAGAAAGGAGGCCTGAATGTCGCAACTGACAGATGCACTGGCCTCGAACATCGGCTCCGGCGACGGTGCCGGCACGGAGTCCGGCAAAGCCGGAAAGCGGAGCAAGAAGCCGGGCAAGGCCCCGAAGGTTCCGCGCGGCAAGTTTTCGGTCCATTTCGCACACTACAAGTGGCTCTACCTGCTCCTGCTGCCCGGTGTCCTGTACTTTGCGGTGTTCCGGTATGCCCCGATGTACGGGGTGTCGATCGCGTTCAAGGATTACGTCCCGTTCCTGGGCGTGAACGCCAGCCCGTGGGTGGGCTTCCAGCACTTCCAGGATTTCTTTTCCAACCCCGACTTCGGCCGGCTGCTGGGCAACACCCTGATCCTGGCATTCCTGAACCTGGGGGTCGCGTTCCCGCTGACCATCGTGCTGGCGCTGCTGCTGAA
>JBKKDH010000371.1:0-4260 GCA_046708445.1 Arthrobacter sp. | reverse complement strand
TCCGTGGCTACACCAGGATGGGCACAGAAGTCACCCAGGGCCGTGCGGACGCCCGCGAACAGATCGACTACTCCCCGGACCGCGAACCCGTCCCGGACTACCCGGCGGACCAGCCCTACTGGCTGCTTCAAGGGCACAACATGTGGCCCACGGAGGCCTTACCCGAGCTGGAACCGGCCGCGATGGCCTGGGCTGCCCTGATGTCCGAGGTTGGCATGGAGCTGCTGCGCGCCATCGCCGTTTCGCTCAGGTTGCCGGAGGACCACTTCGACCAACCGTTCGCAGACACCCCTGCCTGGATGGGCAAGCTGGTGCACTATGTGGGCGGTGTCGTGGAAGCGGCCGGCGACCAGGGCGTGGGCTCGCACGCTGACTACGGGTTTGTCACTCTCCTCCTGCAGGACAACGTGGGCGGCCTGGAAGTCTTGCCGCCCGGAGCTTCCGAATGGGCACCGGTGGATCCCATCCCGGGCGCACTCGTGGTGAACCTGGGTGAAATGCTGGAAGTGGCCACCGAGGGGTACCTCGCGGCGACGATCCACCGGGTGCAGGCGCCGCCGCCCGGCGTCGACCGCTACTCCGTACCGTTCTTCTGGTCGCCCCGACTGGACGCCGTGATCGACCCCGTTCCCCTGCCGCCGGAGCTGAAAGCACAGGCCCGCGGAATCTCGGATGATCCGTCCAACCCGATGCTCGCATCGTTCGGCATGAACATGCTTAAGGGCAGGATGCGCGCCCACCCGGACGTCACCGAGCGGCACTATCCGGACCTGATCAAAACCTGAATATCCCGGGCGGGGTCAGAGGTTGTACTTCCAGGCCTGCTGGGCGGGGCAGACGTTCATGACCACGTCCAGGCCGGCCGCCTTGGCGCGTTCCGCCGCCGCTTCGTCGATGACGCCCAGCTGCAGCCAGACCGCCTTGGCACCCACCGCGATGGCCTCGTCCACTACTGCGCCGACCCTGTGCGAATTCACAAAGCAGTCAACGACGTCGAGGGGCTGCTTTTCCGGCGGGATGTCGCGCAGGGTGCGGTAGCCGGGTTCGCCGTGCACAGTGTCCCCGGGCAGGTTCACGGGAATGATCTCCATGCCGAGCCCGTCCCGGATAAACAGCGACGTATCGTAGGCTGCGCGCCATTCATTGGTGGTCAGACCCACGATGGCCCACCGCCCCTTGTTTCTCATGAGGCGCTCAATAACTGCAGGATCGTTGGTGTGGCCCATGATCCAAGCCTACGCCGCAGGCCCACTGGGCTTGTTCCGAAGAAACGAAGGACCGCTCGTCCACGCAGGTGGGCGGCTAGCGGTTGAACTTCTTCAGCCACTTGGCGCCGGGGTCGGCTTTTTTGGCGGACGCCGACTTCTTGGCCGATCCGTTGCCCCGTTCTCCGGACCCGGCGTTACCGGGCACGACGCCGGACAGCAGCTTTTCCGATTTCTCCAGCGCCTGCCGGGCAGTCTCCTGGGCGTTGGCCGCGGCGTCGGCGCTGTCCTGGAGCGTATCCGGTACTGAGGGGACGTGTGCCTCCATGTCCGCCTCCTTGGCTGCTGAGTCCGTGCCAGCCGCTGCGGAACCGGGCGCATCCCGGGCGTCTGCGCGGCCGTCGCCCTGTCCTGTCTTTGCCGTCGCCCCAGGGGACTTGGCCTGCACGGCTGGCTGGTCCGGGACTTTGTTCGCTGTGGACTCCTGCTGTCCGTCGGCCGCGCCCGAATCCGCCGGGCCTTCCTGACCCGCCGGCGGAGCCGGTTCCGGAACAAGCCCGGTGGCCGGGGCGGCTGAGGGCAGTTCGGAGAGGTTCCACGGGGGCGCCCAATCTTCCAGCAGGTGCTGGATGGACACGCTGGTCTTCTGCTCGGGGCCGGACGCAGTGGCGGCGACCCCCGTGACGCCGAGCCCCATTCCGGCAACAACGGCCAGGCTGACAATCGTGGGCCGGTGCCGGCGCAGCCTGCGACGCCAGGTCAGCTCATCCGGGCGGCAGCCCAGCAGGGCGGCCAGCTGTGCGTTGGGAATCGGCGCCGGCAGGGAGGCGAGGCTTCCCAGTGACAACAGCGCAGCACGCAGTTCGGTGTCCTGCTCCCGGCCTGCGTCGATGAGCATTTCATCCACGGTGTCCAGCAGACGGCTGGCTTGAGACGTCATGGCGCCACGTATTCCTTCACTGAGGTTTCCTCGCGGAGTCTGTTCAAGGCCCGCCGCTGGAGCTGCTTGACAGCCCCCGGGCTCTTCCCCATGACGGCTGCGACCTGGTCGACGGTCAGGCCGCCAATAATCCGCAGCGTCAGCACTTCTTTCTGCTCATCCAACAGTCCCTGCAGGAGGCCCAGGACTTCCGACGGTGAGACCCTTTCAAGGGCTTCGGCCTCAGCAGATGATTCCTCGCGCAGGTCCAGCTCGGCATCGAACGGCAGCTTCGCGGGGGCGCGGCTTTGCCGGCGGTGGTCGTCCACCATCCGGGCGTGGGCTACGGAGAAGATCAACGTGCGCAGGCCCTGCACGCCGCCGCTGACGGTCTCCAGCCGGGGAAGGACCGCGAGGAAGACGTCCTGCATAACAGCCTCCGGATCTTCAACACCGCGGGCTGTGAGATAGCCCAGGACCTGTGACGCATAAGTTCGGTACACGAGGCTGAAGAATTCTGGATCGCCGGCACCAGCCCGCAATACATCGTCAGTCAGCGCATCGGTCACGGACGTAGGGCTTTCGGTGGAGGGGACTTTGCTTGCTCAGTCTAGGGCCTGTGACGCTTCCGCGGAATGCCCTTGCCCGACTAACTCTACCCCGCAGTAACCAGCCGCCGAGACCGCCGACGTCCGTCCCCGATACCCACAGCCGGCCACCCGTGTCGCCTGCCGAAGCAGAAAAGAGCCGGGCTGGAACATGATGGGGGACAGGTTCCAGCCCGGCGCTTCATAAAGGTAATCGCTCCGGGCGCTGCAAAGGTTACGCCCTGGCACAAAAAACTTTTGGAGATTTCTGTGCCGTTCGAATCGCTAGGCTGCTCCGGTCCAGCGCGGCGACGTCGCCGGCCGGTGCGGTGCCTTGGCCTTACCAAAGGAATGCACCCTGGTGGCGGGAACGCGCTGGTCATCGCAGTTCGGCTGGCCTTTGGCAGGGACTGCCCCGGGGGCCGGCTGGACAACGCTGGCGGCGGAACAAAGATCGGTCACCAGCCCGGTCCCGGCGCATTCGCGCACGGCGGAAATCCCGGCAGCGACAGCGGCCTTATCCTCGAAGGCTCCGGACACGGCCATCACCGTGCCGTCCGGCGCCTTGAGGCGGAACCTGAATCGTGACTCCGAATCCAAGAAAACTTCAAAATTCCCGGCCATGGTTAATCCTTCCGGTCTGTGGGGTCCGGCCCGGGCAACGTCTTCGCCACCGGCGGCCCGGACGCGTCGCTGCGACGGTCTCCCACGGGTATGGTCGAACGATCTGTTGATCTGTTCAGCTTGTACATCAAGTCTCTCGACGGCGTCGGTAGCCTCACAAGACCGGTCGGGTTAAGCCTGTGTAAATTGCGTTCAACCGCAGGCAGAACACAGCGGCGGGCCACCCGCAAGGTTCCGTTGGAACCCAGGGTGACCCGCCGCCGTCGTACGTTCTAAGAAGTCAGTCGTTGATGAGGTCGTTGACCACGATGGTCTGGTCCCGGTCCGGTCCGACGCCGATGGCCGAGAAACGTGTGCCGGAGAGCTTTTCGAGTGCCAGCACGTAGTTGCGGGCGTTCTCCGGGAGGTCCGCAAGGGTGCGGGCACCGGTGATGTCCTCGGTCCAACCTTCGAAGTACTCGAAGATGGGCACGGCGTGGTGGAACTCCGTCTGCGTCATGGGCATCTCGTCATGGCGGACACCGTCGACGTCGTAAGCCACGCACACCGGGATCTGTTCGATGCCGGTAAGGACGTCCAGCTTGGTGACGAAGTAGTCCGTGAAGCCGTTGACGCGGGAGGCGTGGCGGGCCAGGACTGCGTCGTACCAGCCGCAGCGGCGGGGGCGGCCGGTGTTGACGCCGAACTCACCGCCGGTCTTCTGCAGGTACATGCCCATCTCGTCGAAAAGTTCCGTGGGAAACGGGCCGGCACCAACGCGGGTGGTGTACGCCTTGATGATGCCGATGGAGCGGGAAATGCGGGTAGGGCCGATGCCGGAACCCACGGATGCGCCCCCGGCCGTCGGGTTCGAAGAGGTGACGAACGGGTATGTGCCGTGGTCAACGTCCAGGAAGGTGGCCTGGCCGCCCTCCATCAGGACCAC
>JBKKDH010000370.1:0-9235 GCA_046708445.1 Arthrobacter sp. | reverse complement strand
TTGATTCCCGTGATGACGCCGGTGACATGCGCCTGGAGATCCTGAACGACAAGGAAGGCGTGTGGCGCTGCCGCACCACCTTCAACTGCTCCGAAGCATGCCCCCGCGGCATCCAGGTGACCCAGGCCATTGCCGAGGTCAAGCAGGCGATCCTCTCCCGCAAGATCTAGCGTCCCGTTTACGGACGGACGTAACAGCCGACGGCGTCAGTCACCTCACGGTGACCGGCGCCGTCGTTTGTTTTAACACAACTCAGCCACAACGAAAGGGGAGATATGTCCCGCTCCGAAAAAGTCAGCTTCGAAGGTTCCACCGGCGAACTCCTCTCCGGCATCATTGACGTTCCCGAAGGGCCGGTGCGGGGCTGGGGAGTGTTCTCCCACGGGTTCACCCTGGGCAAGGACAGCCCCTCGGCCTCACGGATGTGCAAGGCCCTGGCTGACACCGGCATCGGCATGCTCCGCTTCGACAACCTGGGGCTGGGCGACTCCGCGGGCTATTGGTCTGAAGGATCCTTCAGCCACAAGGTGGCCGACACTGTGAAGGCCGCCGAGTTCATGCGGGCCCAAGGCAAAGCCATCTCGCTGCTGGTGGGACACTCCTTCGGCGGGGCCGCCGTGCTGTCCGCCGCCCGCCAGATCCCGGAGCTCGACGCCGTCGCAACAGTAGGTGCCCCGTTCTCGCCCAAGCACGTGGCACACGTCTTCGACGCCGCCCTGGACAAGATCCTCAGCGAGGGCAGCGCCGAAGTGGACCTCGGCGGGAAGCGCGTGGAGATCCGCAAGCACTTTGTGGAGGACCTGGAGAACGCCGAGCTCACCGACTGCATCCGCCAGCTGCACAAACCGTTGATGGTGCTCCACTCCCCCACGGACAACACCGTGGGCATCGAGAACGCCAGCTCCATCTTCCAGACGGCCCGCCACCCCCGGAACTTCGTGTCCCTCGAGGGCAGCGACCACCTGCTCACCGGCAAGGGCCAGGCCGCGCGGGCGGCGCGAATTATTTCTGCCTGGGCCGACCAATACCTCGACGCCGGGAAGTAGCGGCCGAACCGGCGCGGTCCCTGTCGTCGCGCCCATCAACCGGCACTTTGCCGGGCTGCACGTGGCGTGAGCCCCACCCGGCCTTCTCGTGCTCCGCGGGGACGCTGTGCAGGTCCACGTCACGGATGGCGGACCAGCTGGCGCACACGAGGTAGACCTGGCTGACCAGGTTGAACCAGATCAGCAGGCCGATGATGATGGCAAACGGCGCCAGGATGGGATTCCGGCCTGCCCCGGCGAGCAATTCGGTGCTGAAGACCTGCAGCGCGGCCGTCCCCACTCCGGCTAGGATGGTGCCTTCCAGCAGCGCCCGCGTGGAAAGCTTCAGTCCCCCGGCCAGGCGGAACATGAGCACCGCCGTAACCCAGTTGAGGGTCAGGGGCACACCGATCTTGATCAGCGTGGTCAGCGGCCCGGCCACGGCGTCGTCCAGCTGGAGGAAATCGGTGACCCAGCCGGCCGCGGTGCCGAAGACGAGGGAAGCTCCGGCGCTGATGATCAAGGCAACGCCCAGGAGGAGGAGGGTGCCGGCGTCGCGCAGTTTAAGGACAACCGGGTTGACCTTAAGGGGCGTGAGCTGCATCACGCCACGGAGGCCGTCCCGCAGGGCAGCGATCCACCCCAGCGACGTCACCACCGTGACCACTGCCGCAATCACCGCCGTCCAGCCCAGGCCGTCGGGGTTCAGCAGGTCCCGGGGATCCACCAGGCCCTCCCCGCCGTCCACCTTCAGCAGCCCGGGAGCACTCTGCGCCACGCTGGTGATAATCGTGTCCAGGAGGGCGGGCTGGCCCCGCAGCACCAGCCCGGCGATGGAAAAGCCAGTGGCCAACAGGCCGGTGATGGAGAAGAACATCCGGAAGCCGATGCCGGCGCTCATCAGCGGACCGTGCTGGAGGTTGTAGTGCTGCCAGGCGCGCATGGGCCGGAAGGCGTTAAGCCGCGCGAGGAGCCACTGGAGCATCGCGAGGAGACTGGCCACCGGGCCGCCGTCGGACCTCTTGGCTTTGCCCCACTCCATCCGCTTCTGGATGACGGCCAGCTTCAGGCGTGCGCGTTCAGTGGGAAGAGGCGGGTCTCCCGGAGTTGGCGGCTGCGTCCGCCGCCCAGGCCCCGGCGTCGTTGTCAGTTTCGGTCCCAAAGTCCAGCTCTTCCCGTAGCTGCCAGATGCCGTCAGCATCGTGCTCGTAAAGTCCCATGCTAACCACAGGGAACGTCGCCCTATAGTCCTGCAGGACCGTTTCGGCTTCATCGAGGCTTTCGGGGGCAACGTCGTGGGCGATGGTTACGTGCGGATGGTACGAGAATGGAAGGTCACGCTGGAGCGGCCCGGTCTGGAGTTTTTCGTGCAGGTCCACGCAGGAGTCGAATCCTTCCTCCACGTTGATGTACACCACCGGGGACACGGGCCGAAAGGTGCCGGTGCCCGCGATGGTCACCATGAACGGCGCCTGCCTCCGGGCCACGTCGCGGACGTGCTCCCGCGTAGCCTCCCAGTCCCGGGTGGGCGTGGTGGTGACCAGGGTGATGTGGGCAGGGATCACCCCCGCCATGGGATCACCGAACGAAGCGCGCCACCGTTGAAGTTCTTCCGCGATGGCAGGGGGGAATCCCAGAATGACGCCTACGCTCATTCCTTCACTGACATTGCTCGAAACCGACATCGGGTTAGCGGGCTCCCGGGGCGCCGCCGTAGGGGAGGAACCCCACCTTGGCATAGACGTCGCTGAGGGTGACGGCCGCGATCTCACGGGCCTTGTCCGCGCCGTGGGCCAGGAGCCGGTCCAGTTCGGCGGGGTCCGACAGGAGCTCGTTGGCGCGGTCCCGGATGGGGGTCAGGTGTCCCACCACGGCTTCTGCCAGGTCCACCTTGAGATGTCCATACATCTTCCCCTGGTAGGCCTCCACCAGCTGCTCCACGGTCTGGCCGGTGACTCCGGAGAAGATGGTGAGCAGGTTGGAGACGCCGGGCTTGGTTTCGCGGTCGAAGCGGATTTCCGTTTCCGTGTCGGTGACCGCGGACTTGATGCGCTTGGCCGTAATCTTGGGCTCGTCGAGGAGGTTGATCAGGCCGGCCGGCGATTCGGCAGATTTGGACATCTTCGCCGTGGGGTTCTGCAGGTCGTAGATTTTCGCGGACTCCTTCTGGATGAAGGGCTGCGGAACCGTGAACGTTTCGCCGAAGCGCGAGTTGAAGCGGGTGGCGAGGTCACGGCTCAGCTCCACGTGCTGGCGCTGGTCCTCCCCTACCGGTACGCCCTGTGGCTGGTACAGGAGGATGTCGGCCGCCTGAAGGATGGGGTAGGTGAAGAGGCCAACGCTGGCGAAATCAGTGCCCTGTTTCTGCGCCTTGTCCTTGAACTGGGTCATCCGGGACGCTTCACCAAAGCCGGTAATGCAGTTCAGGACCCACGCGAGCTGTGCGTGCTCCGGCACTTGGGACTGGACGAACAGGGTGCACTTGTGGACGTCCACGCCGCCGGCGATGTACTGGGCCGCGGTGATCCGCGTGCGCCGTGCCAGCTCCGCGGGATCCTGGGGGACGGTGATCGCATGCAGGTCAGGGATGAAGAAGACGGCGTCGTATTCGTCCTGCATCCGGACCCAGTTAACCAGGGCGCCGAGGTAGTTGCCGAGGTGCAGCGAATCGGCCGACGGCTGCATGCCCGACAGGATGCGGTGCCGCACGCCGGTGGCGGGCTGGTCCGCATCCGCCTGGGCGGTCACGGCGTCTGGTGCCGGCGACGCGGCGGGGCCGGTGACTGTTGAAGAGGTGGTCATTCGTTGAGGCCTTAAATCTAGAGCCGGTAGTCCACTACCAGCGGGGCATGGTCAGAGAAGCGGGTGTCCCATGACGGCGCCCGGTCAACGACTGCGGAGAACGCGGATGCAGCCAGCTCCGGGGTGGCCAGGTGGTAATCGATCCGCCAGCCAGTGTCATTGTCAAACGCCTGGCCCCGCTGCGACCACCAGGTGTAAGGACCGTCCACACTGCCGGCCAGGCCGCGGTGGACGTCCTTCCAGCCGATGTCCTCGCCGAAGAAGCGGTCAAAGTACGCGCGTTCCTCGGGCAGGAAGCCGGCCTTCTTCACGTTGCCCTTCCAGTTACGGATATCCAGTTCCGTGTGGCCCACGTTCAGGTCACCCACCACCAGGGCGTGGTCGCTGTGCTTGGTCAGTTCCGGCAGGCGGGTGCTCATGGCGTCCAGG
The DNA here is from genome assembly GCA_046708445.1 of Arthrobacter sp. Classification (GTDB taxonomy): domain Bacteria; phylum Actinomycetota; class Actinomycetes; order Actinomycetales; family Micrococcaceae; genus Arthrobacter. The sequence continues at coordinate 4,979 of JBKKDH010000370.1, read as the reverse complement.
AAACGGTACTTGTCCACCTGCTTGGGGGTTCCGGCTTCACCGGAGTGCACGTAGGCGCTGGCAACGGTCAACTGCACAGGGGCTCCTGCAGCATCGGTCAGCCTGAAGTCTGCTTCAACCCAGCGGCCGGCAGTGGCGAAGTAGTCGTCCCCAATGCCGTTGCGGGTCTCCAGCGGCTCTTCGCGTGAGGCGATGGCGACACCGGCCCGGCCCTTGGCCTCGGCTTCAGCGTGCAGGATGTGCCAGCCATCGCCGAGCAACTGCCGGACGATCGCGTCAGGGGCCCGGACTTCCTGGAGGCAAAGGATGTCCACCTCGCGGGGCTCCAGCCAGGCCGCCATGCCATTTCTGAAGGCAGCGCGGAGGCCGTTAACGTTGACAGATGCGATGCGAAGGTGGTCCTTCTTCAATGCCGAGCTCACCCGCTCCACTCTAGTCGATGACCGTTCCGGTAACCGGGTCCTCCGTGCCGCCCGAGGAGCGGATCATGTCCCGGGCATTGGTGGCGGTGATTTCGATGGTCTCCAGGGCGCGGCGGATGGTGTCCTGGTCTGCGGCGTCACCTTTGGCGCGCTCCTGCTCCACCACCCGGACCTGCACCTGCACGATCTTGAAGGAGTGGTCCAGCTTAAGGTCGCGGACTTCGTCCGCTTCGGAGCGCTCGTAGACCACCCGGGTGCCGCCATGGTCCGCAGAGGACGACGACGGCGCGCGGCCGGCTGCGCTGTTAAAGGCATTTTGGGCTTCGGTCAGCTTGGCGCCGGCTTTCTTGGCGGCTTTCTGGATGCTGAAGACGACAAAGGCTGCCAGTGCGAGCCAGAAGGCGGCGATGATGGCTACAACCCAGCCCACGACGTCGTTCTGGTTGGCCGCAAAGATCACCGCGACCACAAAGGCGACGACAAAAATCATCATGCCCGGGCCACTGATGCGGAGCATGGAGAAGCCGCCCTTGGCCGGTTTGGACGCAGAGTGAGGGTTACCCAGAGATTGCATTCCTACATTGTCTCAAACGCCGCGGCGGGCTTAGGTACCTTCCACCCCCGGCGAACAGGCCCAAGTAGGTCAGGCCTACTTCAGGAAGAGCTTGCGGAGGCGGACGGTGGTGAGCAGCATCCCCAGCGCCGTCATCACGACGTAATAGCCGATGTGGATGGCGGTGGCCGGGGTGAAGGTTCCGACGCTGATCTGGCGCAGCAGCTCCACCCCGTGCCAGAGCGGCATGGCCTGGATGAGCCACTGGATGTATTGGGGGTAGACGCTGAGCGGGTAGAACGTGGCGCTGAACAGGAACATCGGCAGCATGATGAAGTTGATCCAGTCCATCTGCTGGAAGGTCTTCAGGAAGCTGGTGATGCCCATTCCCATGCTGGCGAATCCGAACGCGATCAGCACTGAGGCCGGAATCATCAGGATGGCCCAGGGAGTGGTGATCAGTCCCATCAGGCCCATCACCGCCGTGAACCCGGTGGCATACAGCAGCCCGCGCAACAGGGCGAGGAAGATCTCGCCCAAGGCAACATCCAGTGGCCCCAGGGACGTGTACAGCATGCCCTGGTAGAGCTTGGCGAAGTTCATCTTGAAGAAAACATTCCAGGTGGAGTCGTACACGGCGCCGTTCATGGCCGAGACGGCGAGCAGTGCCGGGGCGATGTAGGCCGCGTAGCTGATCTCCGTCCCGTCGGGCCCCTGCACGGCACCCACAATGGCACCCAGGCCGACGCCCATGGAGATCAGGAACAGCACGGGCTCAAAAAACCCGGACAGCATCACCAGCCAGTTGGTGCTCTGGGTGGCCATCAGCCCGCGCGAGATGACGGCTTTGGCGTTGCGTGAATACAGCGGCCCGAACGTCCGGTTCCGGGCTCCCTCCGCCACACTGTGGCCGCCGCTGACGACGCTCATTGCCCCAGCCTCCGGACGAACTGGCGCCTGGTCAGGACCCAGCCCACCGCGGCGAGCGCCACCAGCACCACGACATGAACCACGGTAAGGACCGGCGGTTCCTCGTAGCCGTAGCTGAAGACCCGCCCCAGTTCGGTGCCGTGCCAGATGGGCGAGATCCAGCCAATCCACCGGACGGCCCACGGGAGCGTATCCAACGGGAAGAATGTCCCGGAGAAGAGGAACAGCGGCATCACGATGAACCGCATCACCAGGGCGAACTGTCCTTTGTCCTCCTTGATGGACGCCGAGTACGCCATGAGCGGCAGGCCGAAGGACAGCCCGGCCAGGGTTGCCACGACGATTCCCGCCCAGCCCCAGCCGGAGGGCGAGGCGCCGAAGAATGCCACGGCCACGAAGTAGATGGCCGACTGCAGCAGCAGCCTCAGCGTTACGGCGATGATCTGACCGGCGGCAATCTGCTCCGGCGTCAGCGGAGACGCGTGCGGGCCGTAATAGATCCGGCGCCATTTGAACCCGTCCATCACGGGGAAGGTGAACTCGTTGGCAGCGGTCATGACGGCGGCGGACACCAGCAGCGCCGGCGCTATGAAGGCCAGGTAGCTGACCCCGCCGAAGGCGCCCGCGTCCTCGGCGTCCACCAGCGTGGCCAGTCCCACTCCCATGGCGAACAGGTAGGCCACCGGCTGCCCCACGCTGTACATCAGGATGGACCAGCCGTAGCCCTTCATCACCCGGAGGACCTGCTCCGCATAGTAGAACGCGCCCCAGCGGCGTGCCCTGGCGGCGGATACCTCGGGCGGATGGGCACGTGGAGCTATCGCGGTCTGGGCAGAATTTTCAGTCAACGAGGCTCCTGCCGGTCAGGCGCAGGAAGACGTCCTCCAGTGAAGACCGGCGCACCAGTGACGTCAGCGGCCGCAATCCCCGGGAGGAGACCTGCTCCAGGGCAGCCTCGCCGTCGTTCGCGTAAATCAGCACTCGGTCCGGCAGGGCTTCAAGGCGTTCGCCGATCCCCTGCAGTTCCGCACCGATGGTGCCATTGCGCTCCGATCCGAAGCGCAGCTCCAGCACCTCGCGGGTGGAGTGCTCCCGGATCAGCTGCGCCGGCGATCCTTCGGCCATGATCCTGCCCTTGTCCACCACGATCAGCCGGTCGCACAGCTGCTCCGCCTCATCCATGTAGTGAGTGGTCAGGATCAGTGTCACGCCCTGCTCTTTGAGCCGGAACAGCCGGTCCCACAGGATGTGCCGTGCCTGCGGATCGAGCCCGGTGGTGGGTTCGTCCAACAGGAGGATACGTGGCTCGTTGATAAGGGAGCGGGCGATGGTGAGGCGCCGCTTCATCCCGCCGGACAGGGCATCGACCTTCGATTTGGCTTTGTCGGTGAGCTGGGCGAACTCCAGCAATTCGTCGGCCTTTGGCTTGAGATAGCTCATGGGCAGGCCGAAATAGCGGCCGTAGACCAGGAGGTTGTCCCGGACCCTCAGCTCTTCGTCCAAATTGTCCTGCTGAGGCACTACGCCCAGGTGCGCGCGGACCTCCGGCCCGTGGCTGTCCGGGTCTAGGCCCATGATGCTGAGGTCGCCAGAGGTGCGTTGCGTGACCGCGCCGATCATCTTCATGGTGGTGGACTTCCCGGCCCCGTTCGGTCCGAGCAGGCCGAAGGACTCCCCGGCCGGAACGCTGAAGGAAATTCCGTCGACGGCGGCCACGTCACCATAGGTCTTGCGGAGGTCTTTCGCGGCGATAACCGTGTGCTGCTTGATCGGCTGGCCGGCGGAGGGGTTGGAGGACACGATGGCTTTATTGTGCACCCTCCGCAGACTAATCGAGCCGTCCGGAATGTGAAAGAGGACTCGCACTTGGACGCGGGAACGGCCGACGGCGGCACCGCCGCCCAGCCCAACGGTCGGCTATTGTGCGCTCCGGGGCCGCGGCGTAGCGTGACTTTCACTGGAGGGTGGAACGGAAATTTCTATCTGAGGAAGCATCATGAAAAGTTCCAGGTTCAGGACCGCAGCGGTGGCCGCAGCCATCGTCTCCCTCTTGGGAATCGCTGCCCCCGCCGAGGCGAAGCCGGGAGGCGCGGCCATTCCCCTTAACACGGGCCAGGAAGCCGACCCGGTCCGCACCGGGGCCGGCGGTTCGTTCAGCTACACGATCGACGGTGACGAGCTCTGCTATACGCTGACGGCCCGCGACCTGTCCGCCCCGGCCACGGCGGCCCACATCCACATCGGACCACGCAACGTAGCCGGTCCGGTAGTAGTCCCGCTGCAGGTGGTCAGTGGCACCGACTGGACGGTTGATACCTGCACCACGGCGAGTGCAGCCGTCCTGTCCGCGATAGAGGCCAACCCGGGCGCGTACTACATCAACGTGCACAACGCTGTTTTCCCGGGCGGCGAGATCCGCGGCCAACTGAAGTGAAGCGCCGAGTTTAACAAGCAAAGCCCGACGCCGGCCCGCCCTTAAGTGAAAGGTGCGTGCCGCCGTCGGGCTTTTGCTGTCTTGGCCTGGAGCTAGGTTCCCGAGCCGCTTTTCTGTGCCAATTGGCGTTCCGCGGCTTCGACCACGTTGGTCATCAGCAGCGCCACGGTCATCGGGCCGACTCCCCCGGGGTTCGGAGAAATCCAGCCCGCTACCTCGGCAGCGGCGGGATCGATGTCGCCGTGGACCTTGCCCTTGCCCGTCTCGGGGTCAGTTTCACGGGTGACACCGACATCGAGCAGGGCCGCACCCGGCTTGACGTCCGCAGCCTTGACGATGTGCTTGACACCCGCCTCGCCCACAATGACGTCCGCCTGCCGCAGCAGCTCCGAGAGGTTCTCGGTGCCGGTGTGCGTCAGCGTCACGGTGGCGTTCACGGCCCGCCGGGTGAGCAGCAGGCCGATCGAGCGGCCGATCGTGACGCCGCGGCCGACCACCACGACATGCTTGCCGGCGAGGCTGTAGCCGTTGCGTTCCAGGAGCTCGATGACGCCGCGGGGCGTGCACGGCAGCGGCGAGGTGATCTCGCCGTTGACGTTGAGCACCAGCCGGCCAAGGTTGGTCGGGTGCAGGCCGTCGG
>JBKKDH010000369.1:0-6330 GCA_046708445.1 Arthrobacter sp. | reverse complement strand
GGCCCCGGGTTGACGCGTAGGTGGAACCAGGCTGGTCGTCGGAACCGTGAATATCGGCGATGACAGGCGAGCCGGTCTGCCATTCGGGCAAGCGCGACGGGTCAACGTACGTCCGCCAGACATCCACAGGCCGGGCATTGATCCAGACCGAGCGTTCGAAGACGCCCATTGGTGTTCCTCACCCTGCCGGGCAAGCCCGCGCCGGCACGATGCTCGCGCGGGCTTGTGGCGGGGTTACTTCCGTTGGGAGATGTTGAGAATGTTGCCCTCACTGTCGAGGAACCAGGCGGACTTCCCCCATTCATTGTCAGCAACGCCGTTCTCCGTCTTCAGGCCGGGGAAATCGTAGTCTTCGAAGACGACGCCGCGCCCCCGAAGTTCTTCCATCTCGGCTTCCAGGTTGTCCGTTTCCCAGCCCATCTGGGTGTTCTTGGCCGACCCGGCATTCTCTGTCTGGTAAATCAGAAAGCTTGTTCCGTTGCCGCCGCTGTATAACAGGCTGTCGTCCTCCATGGAGTCGGACGGTTCCAGGCCCAGCTTGTCGCGGTAGAAATCCTTCGCCCTGTTGATGTCCTTCGCAGCGAGGACTGCCATGATGGTTCGATCCTTGAGCATGATGATTCCTTTGTGCATAACTCGCGTTGGTGGCGCCGCTCTCCCCCGGTTCGGTCCCGGAGCGTCCTTGTCCGGGCCCGCGTGGCCTCCCGTTCCGCCGAAAGCCGGGGTGGCCACCTGGGACTCTGCAACGCCCCGCCAGCCATCACAAAGCGCGAGAGTCCCCGAAGCTTATGTGGCCATTATGGGACCGAATGGCTGCTACGGAAATAGGGAATTCTTACCCTTCTTGCGCGGGCTTCAGGCCGTTGGCGTAGGCGGCTTGCCCCACGTGCTGGAGGCAGTCGGCGATGGTGCTGACCAGCCGCACCCCGACGGTGACGGGCGGGTCCCAGCGGGTGTCCACGATCCTGTCCAGATCCTCATCGCGGAGGGTCCGCAGGAAGTCCGCGGTCTGCCGGTGGACGGCGTCGTAGTACTCCAGCAGCAGTTCCGGGCTTGCCTTGACGGCGTCCACCTGCTCGCTCGAGTGGCCGTAGCCGGTGTCACGGGCCCGCAGCGGCAGGTCGAAGCGGGCCACAAAGCCTTGAGCGGTCCAGACCTGTTCGACGCCGGCGGCGGAGCCCACCTGCGCGTCCTCCACTCGGCCCAGGTGCCAGATCAGCCACGCGATCGAGTTCCCGGTGCCGGCCGGTCGGCGGAGCAGGGACACGTCGTCGAGCCCTTCCAGCGTGGCCTCCACGGTCTCCCGGATCCGGCCGAAGGCGTCCAGCAGGAGTTCGTTGGATTTCATTGGGTACCCTTTCGGCGCGCTTTCGCTGAGTCTTCATGCTTGCACGGGGGCGTAGCGCCGCATAGAGCAGCTGCCGACTGACCGGGCCGCTGGACGCCGAAGAACGCCTGTGATGTGAATCATGGAAAACTCTTGACAATCTTGTACAACTCTTTCCATACTTATGGGGCAAGGTTTCAACGAAGCAACTGGAGGACCCAATGTCGGCCAAACTCACGGACGTCGCAAAGCTCGCGGGTGTATCGCTGGCGACGGCGTCGAGGGCGTTCAGCGACCCGGGGCGGCTAGCAGCCGAGACACGTCAAAAAGTCATGGACGCCGCCGTGCAGCTTGGCTACGACGTGCCGGGCCTCTCCGGCAGTCGGACCTTCGGCGTCGTCGTTCCTGATATCTCCAACGCTGTCTTCGCGGCACTCATCAAGTCCATCCAGGACCAGGCCTGGCACGGCCGGCACCGGATGGTGCTGGCGGACACCTCTGAATCCTCCAGCAGGGAACGTGACCACCTCGAGTCGTTCACCACCGGCGTTGACGGCATCATCCTCTGCTCGCCCCGCCTGCCTTCGGAGCAGATTCACCGGTTGGCTGGCAGCACACCACTTGTGGTGATCAACGGCGAGGCCGACCACGCGGCACGTGTGCTGATGGAAGCCGGCGAAGGCCTCCGCCAGGCCGTGGAACACCTCTACGCGCTGGGCCACCGGAAGCTCGCCTACATTCCCGGCCCCGCGTCGTCGTGGGCCAACGGCCAGCGCCTAACGGCGATCAGCCGTTTCTGCGACGACTGGGGAATCGAACTGGTGACAGTCGGCAACCAGAATGCCACGGTCGACGGCGGCCTGGCCGCCGCGGCGTCGGTTGTCGCCAGCGGTGCCACTGCAGTGATCGCCTATAACGACCTCGTGGCGATCGGCATGCTGGCCGGAGCCCGCACCCTCGGGCGCCACTGCCCCGAAGACATCAGCGTCGTAGGCATCGATGACCTCGACATTGCCGCAGCCGCGGAACCCGGCCTGACCTCAGTGCGGGTCCCGATTGGCCGAAGCGGTTCCCTCGCCCTCGAACTCCTCCTCGAACAAATCGCTGGTAAGCCTTCCGCCACCGAGGCGGTCCACCTCAGTTCACAGCTCATCGTGCGCGGCTCCACCTTCGCTGCCCGCAACGCAAACCACGCCCTCCAAGGAAAATAACCATGAGAATCGTCATTGCAGACCCCAACCTGATGCCCCAGCGGGCAACCCTGGAGGCGGCGCTCCCCTCCGGCGCCCTCACCTCCTGGCACGACACCTGGAATGAGCACTCCGTCCTGACTGACCTCAAAGACGCCGACGTCTACGTAGGACCCAAGTTCACCGAAGCCATGGGCGCACAGGCCCCCGATCTTCGACTGGTGCATGTCGCCGGGGCAGGGTACGACGGTATCGAAGCGGATGCCTTGCCAGCAGGTGCGGTGTGCGCCAACACGTTCCACCACGAGGGTTCCATCGCCGAGTACATCGCGGCCGCACTGGTCACACTTCGCCGGAACCTGCTCGGCCAGGACGCTGCACTCCGCAGCGGCGTCTGGGCGTCCTCGGTGTACTCACAGGATATCGCCCAGCCGGAAACACTTCGCGGAGCGATTGTCACCTTCCTCGGATTTGGCCACATCGGCAGTGCCGCCTGGAACCTGCTCAAGGCCTTCGGGGCCGAAGGCATCGCGATCACCCGCAGCGGCAGAGTGGACGCGCAGGAAAACGGCCTGCGCTGGGCCGGGACCACGGACCGCCTCAACGAGGCCCTCAGTGAATCGGACATACTCCTCGTCAGCATCCCGTTGAGCGCCGAAACGACAGCCCTTGTGGGCGCCGAGGAACTGGACAGCCTCGGCCCCAAGGGACAGATCGTCAACGTTGCCCGCGGGCCTGTCGTGGAGGAAGCCGCGCTCTACGAAGCCCTGAAGGACCGCAGGATCGCGGGGGCCGCCGTCGACGTCTGGTACCAGTACCCCGGTAACGACGGACGGGCCGAACCCTCAGCCCTCCCCTTCGGCCGGCTCGACAACATCATCATGACCCCGCATTCCTCCGGCGTCACTGCCGAAACCTTCCGCGGCCGCGCCCTCGAGATCGCCGAAAACATCACCCGGCTGTCCAAGAATGAACCCCTGAAGAACGTGGTGATTTCCCGATGACCCGAAAAATCGTCGACGTCGACGTCCTGATTACCAGCCCGAGCCGCAACTTCGTCACCCTGAAGATCACCACCGACGACGGCATCGTCGGCTGGGGGGACGCCACCCTTAACGGCCGCGAACTCTCCGTCGCCAGCTACCTCCGGGACCACCTGGCGCCGGCACTGCTGGGCCGGGACGCAGACCGGATTGAGGACACCTGGCAGTACTTTTACCGGGGCGCCTACTGGCGCCGGGGGCCGGTAACCATGGCCGCGATCGGTGCGATTGACCTCGCCCTGTGGGACATCAAGGGCAAGGCGCTGGGTGTTCCGGTCTACCAGCTCCTTGGCGGCGCAGCCCGCGACAAGATCCTTACCTACACCCACGCCACCGGCTGGGACCTCCCCGAACTTCTCGACTCGGTGGACCGGCGCCGCGAGCAGGGGTTCCGGGCCGTGCGGGCCCAGTCCGGCGTTCCCGGTCTGGAGAAGGTTTACGGCGTTACCAAGGGAGCCGCCAGCTACGAGCCTGCCGGCCGCGGCGCGGGACCGGTCGAAGAAGACTGGGACACCTCCGCCTACCTCCGCCACGCCCCCAAGGTCCTCGCCGGAGTCCGCGAGCATGTCGGCCCCGAGCTGAAACTGCTCCACGATGTCCATCACCGGCTCAACCCCACCGAAGCCGCCCGCCTCGCCCGATCCCTGGAAGACGTAGACCTGTTCTGGCTCGAAGACGTGACCCCGGCCGAGAACCAACGGCTGCTCCGCACCCTGCGCCAGCAGACCACCATCCCCCTGGCCATCGGCGAAGTCTTCAACACCATCTGGGACTGCGAACTGCTCATCACCGAACGGCTCATCGACTTCATCCGCACCGCTGTCGTCCACGCCGGGGGCATCTCCCACGTCCGCAAGATCCTGGCACTGGCCGAGGTCTATCAGATCAAGGGCGCACCGCACGGGCCCTCGGACGTATCCCCGATCAACCTCTCAGCATCGCTCCACCTGGGCCTGGCCACCAGCAACTTCGCCATCCAGGAATACATGGGCTACGACCCGATGGTGTCCGAAGTCTTCCAGTCCAGCTTCCGCTTCGAGGACGGCTACCTGCACCCCGGCGACGAACCCGGCCTCGGCGTCCACGTGGACGAAGCAGCCGCCGCCCGTTTCCCCTACACGCAGGCATACCTGCCCATCGCCCGGGAGCTCGACGGCTCCATGAAGGACTGGTAGCCCATGAATCCCGCCAGCATTCCCCAACTATCAGCCGCCCTGCCGGGAATCCTGCGGCGCCAGGCCGCCCCGGCCCCCGGCATCGTCCACCTCGGCCTGGGCAACTTCCACCGCGCCCACCAGGCCGTCTACACCGACGCCGCCCTTGCCGCACACGGCGGAGACTGGGGCATCATCGGAGTCTCCAGCCGCTCCTCAGCCATCCCGGATGCCATGCACGCCCAGGACATGCTGTACACGGTCGTGGAGATCTCTCCTGTTGGATCCAACTTCTCGGTTCCCCGGGTTCACACGGACGCATTTACAGCAGCCAACAACCCGGACCGCGTGGTCCGGGTCATCGGCGATGCTGCGACCCGCATCGTCTCCCTGACAGTCACTGAAAACGGCTACCACTACACGCCGGCCACCGGCTCCCTGAACCAGCAGGACCCTGCCATCCGGCACGACCTCGCAAACGCCGGTCCGCCGCGTACGCCCATTGGACAGATCGTCCGCGGCCTGCAGCACAGGGCCAAGACCCATGCAGGGCCCGTGACCATCCTCAGCTGCGACAACCTCGCGGACAACGGACACCACACGCAGCGGCTGGTCCGCGAATTCGCCTCGCTACTCTCCCCCGCCGAAGCCACCGAAACCCTGGCCTTCATCGACAACTGCACCAGTTTTCCGTCGTCCATGGTGGACAGGATCGTGCCGGCCACGACGGACCACTACCGCAACCTCGTGGCGGACCAGGCCGGCTACACGGACAGCATCCCCGTGCCGGCCGAGCCGTTCACCATGTGGATCGTGGAAGACAGCTTCATCGCCGGGCGCCCGGCCTGGGAGACCGGCGGCGCCGTGTTCTCCAACGACGTGGCCGGCTACGAACAGCTCAAAGTCCGGCTGCTCAACGGCACCCATTCGCTCATCGCCTACCTCGGAGCCCTCTCCGGCGCTGTCACTATCCCGGACTCCGTCGCACACCCTCACATCGAGCTGGCAGCCCGCTCGGTACTGCGGAACGAATACCTTCCCAGCGTCGCGGTGCCGGCCGGCGTGGATGTCGACGCCTACGAGGAGCAGCTCTTTTCCCGCTGGCGGAACACTGCTTTGGGCCACCGGACCAGCCAGGTGGGCTCTGACGGATCCGTCAAGCTCCGTCAGCGGATCCCGCTCCCGGCGCTGCAGCTTCTGGCCAACGGCGAAATGCCGCACCTGCTGGCGCTCACTACGGCGGCGTACCTGACCTGCATCGCACCGCTCAACGGGTTTGACCCGGGCCCACAGGCCGCCGCCATGGAAGACCCGGCCCGCGGGCTGCTCTCCACCTTGGCAGCCCAGTCCCGCTCCGGCCAGGAACTGGCCCAACGGGTCCTCGCCGAACACCACCTCCTCGGCGACGAACTGGCCGGCCAGGCGGACTTCATCAAACGGACAGGCGAACTCATCGACACGTTGCACGCCCACGGCCCCATCGCCGCGATGGCCGACGCGGACACACCATCCCGCCCCCACGCTTCTTCCCTCCAAACCACCCGGAGCACACCATGACCACCCAGACCCTCACGCCTGGCGCCCGGACCGAACTTCCCACCACCACCGAGGCCGCG
>JBKKDH010000368.1:0-2727 GCA_046708445.1 Arthrobacter sp. | reverse complement strand
TCTGCGGCGGGAGAGTTCTGCTAGTAGGTACAAGCAGGCGCCGTAGGAGCAAATCCTCCCCAGGAATCTCTCAGGCCCATGTACCGCCGCGGCGAGGCAACTCTGGAAAGTAGCAGGCTGTCCGCCTGACGTGTCCCGGCTCGCCCCGGAACACCGGGACCGTCCTGCTCACCGACGGTGCAAGTGTGGTCCCGCAGCAGCGGAACCACACGGAAACTCTCAGGTCCAATACAGAGTGGGGAGGAACCCGAATCGATGTGGCGTACCCTGCGCCGCCTGAATTATGGAGTTCCTTGTGACCGTCTATCCGGCCTCCGCCGCCCCAGCCACCGCCACCTCAGCCTCCGCGCCCTTTGTTGACCGGCACATCGGTGCCCGCCGTGAGGCCGACGTCGACGCCATGCTTAAGGCTGTTGGCTACGACACTGTTGACGCGCTGGTGGACACCGCGGTTCCGAAGGACATCCGCCAGGACTCCGCACTGGAGCTGGCTCCGGCCCTGAGCGAGGTGGAAACCCTCGCCGAGCTGCGCAGGCTCGCGGCCATGAACAAGACCGCCGTGCAGATGATCGGCCAGGGCTACTACGACACCGTGACGCCGCCGGTGATCCGCCGCAACATCCTCGAAGGCCCGGCCTGGTACACCGCGTACACCCCGTACCAGCCGGAGATCTCCCAGGGCCGCCTTGAGGCGCTGCTGAACTTCCAGACCATGGTCCAGGACCTCGTGGGCCTGCCGATCGCCAACGCCTCGCTGCTGGACGAAGCGACGGCCGTTGCCGAAGCCGTGTTGATGATGCGCAGGGCCAACAAGAACAAGGACGCCCGCGACGGCAAGACCGTCCTGGACGGCGACTGCCTGCCGCAAACCATTGCCATCGTGAAGGGACGCGCCGAGGCGCTGGGCTTCGAGGTGCAGGTCGCTGACCTTTCCGAGGGCCTGCCCGACGGCGTCATCAACGGTGTGGTGCTTCAGCAGCCCGGTGTTTCCGGCCGGGTCTTCGACCACTCCGCCGTGATCGCCGACGCCAAGGAGCGCGGTGCCCTGGTGACCGTGGCCGCCGACCTGCTCGCACTAACCCTCATCACGCCTCCGGGCGAGCAGGGTGCCGACATCGCCGTCGGCTCTGCCCAGCGCTTCGGCGTTCCGCTGTTCTACGGCGGCCCGCACGCCGCCTACATGGCTGTGCAGAAGGGCCTCGAGCGCTCCATGCCGGGCCGCCTCGTTGGGGTCTCGAAGGACAACGCCGGCGTTCCGGCCTACCGCCTGGCGCTGCAGACCCGCGAACAGCACATCCGCCGCGAAAAGGCCACGTCCAACATCTGCACCGCGCAGGCACTGCTGGCCATCGTGGCCTCCATGTACGCCGTGTACCACGGCCCGGACGGCCTGAAGACGATCGCGCAGGCCGCCCACAGCCACGCGAAGACCCTCGCAGCGTCCCTGAAGGCCTCCGGCCTGGACGTGCTCCACACCAGCTTCTTCGATACCGTCACCGTGTCCGTACCCGGCAAGGCCGCCGCGATCGTCGCCGCCGCCGAAGCCAAGGGCATTAACCTGCGCAGCATCGACGCCAACACTGTTGGCTTCTCCACGGATGAAACCACGACGCCGGCAATCGTCGACGGCGTCCTGTCCGCCTTTGGTGCCGAGGCCGTAGAGGTGACTGACGGGTTCGCGCTGGATGCCGCCGTCGAGCGTTCCTCCGAGTACCTGCAGCACCCGGTGTTCAGCACCCACCGTTCCGAGACCCAGCTGCTGCGCTACATCCGTAAGCTTTCGGATCGGGACCTCGCGCTGGACCGCACCATGATCCCGCTCGGTTCCTGCACCATGAAGCTGAACGCCACCGCCGAGATGGAGGCGATCTCCTGGCCGGAATTCGCCTCCATCCACCCGTTCGCGCCGGACTCCCAGACCGAAGGCTGGCGGGAACTGATCGCGGACCTTGAGGCCCAGCTGACCGAAATCACCGGCTACGACCAGGTATCCATCCAGCCCAACGCCGGCTCGCAGGGCGAGCTGGCGGGACTGCTGGCGATCCGCGGCTACCACCTCTCCCGCGGGGACGAACAGCGCAACGTCTGCCTGATCCCGGCCTCGGCGCACGGCACCAACGCGGCCTCGGCCGTCCTGGCCGGCATGAAGGTGGTTGTTGTGGCCACGGCAGCGGACGGTACGATCGACCACACCGACCTCTACGCCAAGATCGAGGCCAACAAGGACGCCCTGTCCTGCATCATGATCACCTACCCGTCGACGCACGGTGTCTACGACGCCGACGTCCGCGAAGTGTGCGACGCCATCCACGCCGCCGGCGGCCAGGTGTACATCGACGGTGCCAACCTGAACGCCCTGGTGGGCCTGGCCCAGCCGGGCAAGTTCGGCGGCGACGTCTCGCACCTGAACCTGCACAAGACCTTCTGCATCCCGCACGGCGGCGGCGGCCCCGGCGTGGGCCCGGTCGCTGCCAAGGCGCACCTGGCGCCGTTCATGCCGGGCAACGCTGCCACCTGGACCGAAGGCAACGACGTTCCGATCTCCGCCTCCCGCTTCGGCTCGGCTGGTGTCCTGCCGATCTCCTGGGCCTACGTGAGGCTCATGGGCGGAGCGGGCCTGACCGAGGCCACCAAGTCGGCGCTGCTCGCGGCCAACTACATCGCGGCCCGCCTGAACGACTTCTTCCCGGTGCTGTACACGGGCGAAGGCGGACTCGTGGCGCATGA
>JBKKDH010000367.1:0-3532 GCA_046708445.1 Arthrobacter sp. | reverse complement strand
TCCGTACACTGGGCGTTCCGATCCGGAAATCGGCCGCATAGGCGAGCTCGGCGCCGCCGCCCAGGCAGTAGCCGTCCAGCGCGGCAATAACAGGCATGGGCAGCTTGGCGATCCGGACAAAAATCGTGGAGTTGATGCCCTGCAGCGCGTCATCCCGGCGCCGCTCGCGCAGCTGGGCGATGTCCGCCCCGGACGCAAAGACGCCGTCCACGCCGGCGATGATCAGGACCTTGGGGTTCTGCTCCAGCGCCGCGCAGACAAGGTGCAGCTCGTCCACCATCTGCTGGTCGATGGCGTTCCTCACCTCGGGGCGGTTGAGGAGGACCACCACGCGGTCCTCCCGCTCCTCAACCAGGAGGGTGCTGAAGTGTTCGTCCGCGAGGTCCGGGGCGGCCATTACACGCGCTCCAGCAGCATCGCGGTGCCCTGGCCCACGCCGATGCACATGGTGGCGAGGCCGATCCTGGCGTCCTCACGCTCCATCCGGCCCAGCAGGGTGATGGCGATCCTTGATCCGCTGGAACCCAGCGGGTGCCCCAAACTGATGGCGCCGCCGTCGTTATTCACCATCTCCGGATCCAGGCCGAGCCGGCGCATGCTGGCCAGCGACTGTGTGGCAAAGGCTTCATTAAGCTCGACGGCGCCCAGGTCACCGACGCTGAGGCCGCTCCGCTTGAGCACCTTCTGCGTGGCCGGGACCGGGCCGATGCCCATGATTTCGGGCTCGCAGCCGGCCGAGGCGCCGTCGATGATGCGTGCGCGGGGTACCAGGCCCAACCGCTCGATGGCGGCCTCGGACGCGACGATAATGGCGGAGGCGCCGTCGTTGAGGGTGGAAGAGTTGCCCGCGGTGACCACGGAGCCGCCGGGGACCACGGGTCGCAGGCCGGCGAGGACATCCAAGGTGGTGCCGGCACGGGGGCCTTCATCGGTGTCCACCACGGTCTCGGACTTGCGGGACTTGACCGTCACCGGGACGATCTCGTCCTTGAAGCGCCCGGCGGCGATGGCGGCCAGGGAACGTTCGTGGGACCGGACGGCGAAGGCGTCGGCGTCGTCCCGCGTGATGCCGTCCACCCGTGCGACTTCCTCGGCAGTTTCCGGCATGGAGTAGGTCATCTTGCCGTCGCGCGCCAACGCGCCCTTCTGGAACAACGGATTAACGAACCGCCAGCCGATGGAGGTGTCGAAGATCTGGCCAGGCTTCGCAAAGGCGGTGGCCGGCTTTTCCTGGACCCAGGGCGCGCGGCTCATGGACTCCACCCCGCCGGCGATCACGATGTCCGCGGCGCCTGACTTGATCATCTGGCTGGCCTGGATGATGGCGCTCAGACCTGACGCGCACAGCCTGTTGACCGTGATCCCGGGGATGTGGAGGGGAAGTCCTGCCAGCAGGGTGGCCATCCGGGCGACGTTGCGGTTTTCTTCGCCGGCGCCGTTGGCGTTGCCCAGGATGACCTCATCGATGCTGTCCGGATCCAGTCCGGCCCGGGTGACCGCTTCCCGGATGACCAGCGCGGCCAGATCGTCGGGTCGGACTGACGAGAGCGCCCCGCCGTACCGACCCACGGCGGTGCGGACACCGCCCACCAGAAATGCCTGCGGTCCTGCGGTAGCTGACGCCATGGAAACACCCTTCACGCGATAAACGGCACTGTCATCGTCGGCAGCCAAGGGAAACCATCCACTTACCGACCGTTCGTTCTGTAAAGACTACACTGCGCGCGCAAGGGGCACCAAGACCCTCCTCCTGGGTGACGTCAGAGAACCACGACGCCGAGATGGGCTGCCAGGAGCGGGGCCAGGAGGCTGAGCTGGTAGTCGTCGATGATGACCCCGGAGAGACTGCCCAGGCCGCTGATGGTGCGGAAGTCAGTACTGCGGAGGTCGAAGTCCTTCAACCTGGCGCCGGTGAGGTCCAAAGTGCCGATGGTGCAGTTCTTCAGCGTTACCCTGGTGGCCGCCGCGGAACCGAGGTCCACTTCACTGATGATGCAGTCGCTGATCAGCACATCCGTCAGCTTGGCGCCGCGGAGGTTGAGGAAGTCCAGCTTTCCGCCGTCGATCCGGACGGACTGCCACCCACTTTCGTACAGTTCGGCGGACCCGAGCCGCGGGTTTGTGACGTGCACGTCCCGCCACGTGGTGCGGGCCGCAGTGAACACGGGTGCGTACAGCTCGGCCAGGATGCAGTCGCGGAACGTGGCGCCGCGCAGCTGCGTGTCATTGAATGAGACGCCCTGGAATTCACACTCGGCGAAGTCCGTGCCGCTTAGCTCGAGACCGTCCGCAGCCGCGCGGCTGTACCGGACGCCGTCGTACCTTTCTCCCCGCTGGAAGTCCGGCGCGGGATCGTCCGTGAGTTCCTCCAGGAGGATCGGCGAGAGCCGTGGGCCGGTAATCTTGGGCGGCCTGGCCGCCACTAGAGCGACTCCGCTTTGGCAGCGATCTCTGCCAGGTCCTTGGACAGCGCCTTGCGCGTCATGCTCATGCCGATCTTCCCGAACAAGGCCATCGAGATCTTGCTGAGCGCGGTGGGCTTGACGACGTCGGCGCCGAAGGTCAGCGTCAGGTCCGTGCCGCCGTCGCGCTCCGCAAGGCTGAACCGGGAGGTGTAGTCCGCGCCGCCCTGCAGGGCCTTGACGGTGGTGCTGCGCGGCGGGTCAGCCTGGGCCACCCACATTTCCACCGTTTCGGACCTGCCCATCATGGTGCGGGTTTCCTTCCAGCGGGTGCCCTCTCCATACGGGCCGTCGCTGAGCATCTGGATGGAATCAATGCCGGACAGGGTGGCCGCCGAACCGGGAATGTCCGAAATGACGGACCAGACCTTTTCCGGCGAGGCGTGGATGTGCTGTGTGAGGCTGGTGCTGTGATCCATGGTTCGAGCCTAGTCCGGGGCGGTGACAATCAACAGATATAGGGGTATCCCAGGGACTTGAAATAGTAAGCATGCTTCGTGTTATGGTGAAAAGGCATTGTTTGATCCACCGGAAACGAAAGGCGGCACCACCATGGGCCTCGGAGACAAGATCGGTAACGCAGCAGAAGGCATGGGCGGCAAGGCCAAGGAAGCAGCCGGCAACGCCACGGACAACGACCGCCTTAAGGCTGAAGGCCAGAAGGACCAGGTCAAGGCCGACGCGAAGAAGGTCGGCGAGGACGTCAAGGACGAGTTCAAGCGCCACTAGACTCCACAGCCGGGCGGCGGCGGATTCCCATGGGGGGTCCGCCGTCGCCCTTTTTGTGCCTGCTTGACCAACGTGTGCGAGCGCTCCAGCCCAGTTACTCGCCCGGGAATCCGGCGGAGCGGCTCGACACGCCGGGTCTCCAGGTGGGCGCCGCGGAGCAAGCGGGCAGGAACGCACGGGAAGAACGACGACGGCGGGCGCCTCCCCGGAAAAGGAGGGCCCGCCGTCGCCGGACTACTGAGGTGGAAAGGGTACTAGCTGAAGAGCTCGCTCTTCGGTTCGTTGTTCTTGACCTTCTGCCAGCCGAACCACAGCAGCAGGGCGAAGAACGGGATGGTGGC
>JBKKDH010000366.1:0-7635 GCA_046708445.1 Arthrobacter sp. | reverse complement strand
CCTTCACCCTGCAGGTGCTCGGCTTCCGGTTCAGCGGGCTCGTGCGTGCACTGTTCCTGCTGGGCATCATCGTGCCGGTGCAGATCGCGCTCGTGCCGCTGTTCATCGACTACTCGCAGGTCGGACTCCTCGACACGCATCTGTCGATGATCATCCCGCTGGCGGCGTTCGCGCTCCCGATGGCGGTGTACCTCTTCTCCTCCTTCTACGAGTACATCCCGCGGGAGATGTACGAGGCCGCCTCGCTCGACGGCGCCGGCCCCTACCGGATCTTTGGACTGATCACCCTGCCGCTGTCGGTGAACACCGTGGTGACAGTAGTGCTGGTCAACAGCATCTTCATCTGGAACGACTTCATCTTCGCCAACACCTTCGTTCTCTCCGAGGAACTGAAGACCATCCCGCTGGGCCTGCAGAACTACATCGGCGCGATGGGGAAAACGGACTGGACGGCCACATTTGCCGCCGTCTGCGTCACTATCACACCCCTGCTGCTTGTCTTCCTTGTCCTCAACAAGGCAATGGTCCAGGGCCTGGAAAGCGGGGCGACCAAGGGATGACAGGCCGATATACTCCTGACGGAGGGCACATGATTTCGCAGGAGAACAGTTCGGGTACGCCAGCGGCGGCTGCCCCGTTGCAGCAGACCCGGCGTGCCCAGCCCGTTACCCTGCGACAGGTTGCCGAAGCCGCAGGCGTCTCCACAGCCACTGTTTCCCTTGTTGTGAACAAGAAAAAGGCCGCACGGATCTCCGACGAGACGCGCAAGCGGGTACGCGACGCGATCCGGGACCTGGGCTACCGGCCCAACGCCATGGCCCAAAACCTTGTCAGCGGCAGTTCCCGTTTCATCGGACTGGTCGCCGACGCGATCGCCACCACCCCGTTCGCCGGCCAGATCATCCACGGCGCCCAGGACGAAGCCTGGAAGCATGGCTACGCCCTCCTCATCGCCAACACCGAAGGCAACCGCGAGCTTGAGACGGACGCTATTGCCATGATGCTCGAGTACAAGGTACGCGGCATCCTCTACTCGACCTGGTTTCACCGAGCCACGGATGTTCCGGACTCGCTCCGCGAATCAGACTTTGTCCTCGTCAACTGCTTTGCTGAAGAACCCGGCGCCCGGGCTGTTGTCCCGGACGAAGTCCAGGGCGGCCGTTCAGCCACCGAGATCCTGCTGAGGCACGGCCACCGCCGGATCGCCTTCATTAACGCCACCATCCCCGCTCCGGCGAAGGACGGACGGCTCCAGGGCTACAGGGAAGCGCTGGAAGCTGAAGGCATCCCGTTCGACGACGGCCTGGTCCTGGAGGCCTATCCGGACCAGGAAGGTGGGTACGGAGCGACCGCGGCACTCCTCAAACGCGACGTCACAGCCGTGTACTGCTACAACGACCGGATGGCGATGGGACTGTACGACGGGCTACGCGAGCAAGGGCTCTCCATCCCTGACGACATCGCAGTGGTGGGATTCGACAACCAGGAAGTGATCGCTGCCCACCTGCGGCCTCCCCTTTCCACGGTGTCCCTCCCACACTACGAACTGGGTGCGGCCGGGGTAAGGATGCTGCTGGGCCTGGACGAAGCGAAGGACAGCGGCCCCGAAAAGATTTACTGCCCCACCGTGGAACGGGACTCGGTGCGGGCGCTGGCCCCCGCCTGACTCCAACTATGGCAACGACGGCGATCAACGGCCCAGGAGGACCTCGGCCTGTCTCCTGATGTCCTGCAGCAGGTCATCGACAGCGGTGCCGATGTTCACGGATGCTGCCATGCTGACAAACATGATGGCGGAGATGATGCGTGCCTGCGCGGCGGCCTCGGGTTCGGTGACGCTTTCATCCCGCCGGAGGATCGCGACGACGGCTTCCTCGGTTTCCGCCGAGAGGGCAAGTGCCTGCCGGTGGTGGGGTTCATCGGGGTCGCCAAAAATCATCTCCCGTAGATAGGTCCGTCCGTTATCGATCTGGGTGCGGTTGCACTCCACGACGGGCCGCACGATGGCCATCACCGCATCAAGCATTTCCGGGGTCTTCTCAGCCGTCGCCCGGCCGCGCTCAAGGGCGTCGGCATAGCTGGAGTTCTGCACAAGAAGGAGCAGCTCGCCCTTGGTCTTGGCGTAAAGGAAGAGCGTGCCCGTGCCGATGTCGGCTTTGTCGGCAATCTGCTGCGTAGTGACCTCGTCGACGCCATGCACTGAAAAGAGTTCGCTGGCGGCAGCGGTGATGCGGTCAAGCTTCTCCTGCTTGTTGCGTTCGCGCCGGCCGACGGACTTGGATGCGAGCGACATGATTACCTTTCCCGGAATAAACTCTGATTACACTCAGTTATGAACTCAGTCATTAATGCTGGTGCTCAGACACTGCTCCCATCTTCGCATGGCCTCTGAACACGGCTTCATCACAACGAAAGAAGCACATCATGCCCTCACTCAAAGGATCGATTGTCCTCGTCACCGGCGTGAACCGTGGCATCGGGCCGCGGCACATCGGAGATCCCGCCTACTCCTCGTAGTGCGGAAGGATGCGTCCGTCTTTGACGTACGTCAGGGCCGAGGACACGTCGTAGCCGTGGACCGCGGATGCGAAGGACGCCAGGTGGCTGGACAATCCCTGAACCTCGGGGCTCTCGAAGAATGCCGCGCGTGCCGGCCGGTCCGGGAAGCCGAGGATCAGCGAGGCGTGGAACCTCTGGCCGGCGGGGTTGTCATGGGCAACGTTCGGGGTGTCCCAGAGTTTTTCGTTCCAGGGCATGAATACCTGGGTTCGGAGTTCTGTCATCGCGCCCGTGTTAGCAAGCGCGGGTACGAGCTCGTCGGCAAGGAACTTCCGGAACGGGCGGGTGCCGACGCCCTTCCGTCTCCTGAGGTAGATCAGGGCCCGGGCCCCGGTCTTCTCGCCGGGTCCGGCGACGTCGTACCAGCGCGCCGAGTAAGGGGGCCCGGCGTAGAGCAGGGTGCGGCGGAACACGTTGATCTCGTCCTGGTACGCCAGTGCTGTCTGCTTGCGCCCCAGCAACGGCGAGAGCACGGAGGCGAAGGTGACTTCGGCAACCCCGTCGATCCGCCGGTCAGCGGGAATGGCGGTCTCGACGCCGGGGGTGGCCGGCCACAGCCCGGGATTGGTCTCGGCGAGGTGGATCTGGCGGTACTCGTCGAACGCCGGGGTCGCGGAGATGATCGTTGAGTGGGGACCCTTCCAGTAGTCCATCCCCTGCTGTCGGGGCTGGTCGTTGCGGATCCACAGCATGATCGTTGAGGCGAACGGCTTCTTCGTGTACGGAATCGCGTTGCGCATTAACTCGTCCCTTCGATGAGTTTCGGGTGCGGGTCAGCGGGCGAGGAACTCTGCCGCGATCGGGGCGAACTTGTCGTGGAACTGAAAGATACCGCCGTGGCCGGAGCCTGGATAGATGATCACTTCGGAGACGTTGATGCGGCGGTGCAGGTCCTCGGAAAGTACGGAGGGCACCATCCGGTCATTATCGCCGTTGGCGATCAGGGTGGGCTGGGTGATCGTCGACAGGTCTACCGGCGTCCCGCGCCCCCACTTTTTGATGGCTTTCAGCTGGGTTTGGAATGCCTTGACCTTGATCGGGGCGTCGCGGTCGGCGGTGCGCTCCTCAAGTCGCTTCACGAATGCTTTCGCGGCGTGCTTGCCCGCTGTGTCGCGGTTGAAGAACAGGAACTCCTTGGCGTCGGACCGGGTGAGGGTGGCGCGGATGATGTCGTAGTAGGTGGTCCCGACTACCTTGTCCATGTCTTTGCCGCCTTTGGGCCCGGTGCCGGTCAGGACAAGCTTGCGGACGAGGTCCGGGTGCTTGAGGACCAGCGCCTGGGCAACCATGCCGCCGAGGGAGAAGGAGAAGATGTCGATCTTTCCGAATCCGAGCGCCTTGATGAAGGTGTAGGCGTCATCCGCCATCGCCTCGATGCTGTCGGGCACCTGGCCGGTCGAGCCACCGACTCCCTGGTTGTCGAACGCGATGACATGGTGGTTCTTCGCGATGGGGTCGATGATGCGCGGATCCCAGTTATCCAGGGTCGCGGCGAGGTGGACGAAGAAGATGACCGGGATCCCACCCTGGGGCCCGAGCTCCCGGTAGGCATAACTGACGCCCCCGACGCTGACAGTGCGGGCTGGGGCTTTGGCGTAGGACGTGATGACGGATTCATTTGAAGGGTCGCGGGTGGTCATGATGGTTCTCCTGTGAAGTGGGTTGTTGCTCGTTGGGTGAAGCAGGGGATGGCTCCACTGCCCATTCTGCTCACGGGTTGCTGATGACTGCCTTGCCGCGGATGCCGCCCGTTTCCAGACCCTGGAGGGCCTCGACGGTCTGGCCGAACGGGAAAACCCGTCCGACGATGGGGCGCAGCGCTCCGTCGTCGATGAGGGCGGTGATCCGGCGCAGCTGGTCGCCGCTGGCACGCATGAACAGGAACTCGTAGCTGACGCCGAGCTTCCGGGCCTGGCGGCGGATACCTGCGCTCAGTCCGGTGATGGCCAGGCGCAGCACCGGATTCAGGCCAGCCTCGCGGGCAAATGCCGGGTCTGGAGGCCCGACGATCCCGATCGCCTTACCTCCGGGCTTGAGCACCCGCAGGGACTTCTTGAGGTTCTCGCCGCCGAGGCTGTCCAGCACCAGGTCGTAACCGCCCAGGAGCTGTTCGAAGTCCTGGCTGCGGTAGTCGACGGCGATGTCGGCGCCAAGCTCCCGCACGAACTCCAGATTCCCGGCGCTTGCCGTGGTCGCAACGGTCGCACCGAGGTGCTTGGCGAGCTGGATCGCGATCGACCCGACTCCCCCGGCACCGGCATGTATGAGGACCTTCTGTCCCGGCTGCACGTTGCCGCGCTCAACGAGCGCCTGCCACGCGGTCAATGCGACCAGGGGCAGCGAGCCGGCCTCTTCCATGCGGATCGATGCCGGCTTGAGAGCCAGATCGGCCTCGTCGACGGCGATTCGCTCGGCGAACGTGCCAATTCGGTCCTGGTTGGGACGCCCGTAGACCTCATCGCCGGGCTTGAACGCGCTTACCTGGGAACCAACCCGGATGACGGTTCCGGCGACATCGTTACCGGGGATCAAAGGAAGGCTGTACGGCAGGATCTGCTTGAACTCGCCCGCCCGGATCTTCTCATCGAGCACGTTGAGGCCGGCGGCCTGCACCTGCACGAGCACATCATGCTCCCCCACCGTGGGCTCCGGGACATCCGCTTCCTGCAGCGGACCCTTGTACTTCTCGACGACGAACGCTTTCATGGTTCCGACTCCCTCTTGGTGACGTTGCTGAGTTCCTGACTAAACTCAATTATGAGTATAGTCAGGAATTTTGTCAAGAGAGCGTGATGAGAGCTGTTCGGCGATGGAGTCAGCCGATCTTGGTGATGCGATATAGAACCAGCTGATCGGGGTGGATCCGCGGGGATGCGACACCCACCTTTGACAGGACACTGCCGAGTAAGTTGGCTCCGGGGAAGACCAGGTCATCCTGGGTGGCTTGCCGCATCGAGCTGGGTTTAATCGCCTGACCGGCGGCGGTCGACTGGCCCCACCCTCAGGCTTGGTTGGTCATGGCGCGGTAGCCAGGTCGCCGCGTTCCGGGTCCCAGCGGACCGGGATTGGCTCGGACACGATGCCGTCGAAGGTGCATTCGCTTTTGGCGTCATGGCAGGCCATCATCAGCCATTGGCCGGCCCGGTCCTGGATGAGGCGCCCGCTGTAGAGCGGCGCCGCACATGTCACCACTTGCGCCTCGGACCGAGGATTAGAGTGGTTCGTGGGCCGCGGCTCGAAGGTCGACAGGTCGATTCACGTCAGCGGCAGCTGCTGCATGGCGACTGGAAATTAGGGGGAATCATGCGTCTCGCGTCGATCATCTTGGCGTCTTTGCCATTTGTTGTACTCATCGGATTCCTGGGAGTCCTCTTCGCCCAAACTGGCCCCGAGGGCTTCGGCGTCTTCTTCATGATGCTCTACGTCTGCGCGTTCCTGACTGTCCTGAGTGTGATCGCGGTGGTGCTGGCTTTTTTGAAGCGCCCGGCCTCTAAACTGGACAGCCCGGCGCGAATCCTCAGCATCACTTCGGTCGCAGTCCTGGCATTTCCCGGCGCGTTTGGCGTCATCTTCTTCATCATGTCACTGAACCCGCCGCCGCTTTCCTACTGATTTGTAGCGACATGGGCGGACCTGCTCGACCGCACGTGGGCGAAGTCGGCAAGCGGGAACTGACGGCTAGTCTGTGCCCAGGTTTTCCCTGAGCAGGGCGCGGTGTTCGATGGCGGCCTGCTTGTGCAGCGCGCGGCCTGCCTCAGTGAGTTCCAGGAACAGTGAGCGCCGGTCATCTTCGCAGGACTTGCGGGAAATGAGTCCGGCCTTGTCGAGCCGGTCCACCACCTTGGACATGGCACTCTGGGTCATAGGCGTGCGCTCACCGAGTTGCTTCATGCGGCAGGCCGCGTCGGTGCTTTCAGCCACGAGGTCCAGGATTTCAAACTCCGTCAGGCCGATGCTGAACTTCGACTCCAGCGCGCGCTCCAGCGCCCCGGCGGTATGGAAGTACGTGGTCTGGATGCTGCGCCATTGCTCAACCAGCTGCTGGTCCTGCGGTTTTGCCATGCAGCGATTGTAGTTCATGCCCCATCAAAAAGTCCACGTCATAATATTCCTTGTCATTCAATGACGTGTCATATAAGTTGTAGTCATGACTTCAACTTCCACCCTTGAAAGATCAGCCGGAGGCCGGCTTACAGCCGTGCGCTGGACCCGTGCGCAATGGATGCTCCTCCTGGTCCTGTGCACCGTGCTGGCACTCGACGCACTGGACGTATCCATGGTCGGTGTGGCCCTGCCGTCGATCGGCACCGAACTTAGTCTCGGAACCGAATCCCTCCAGTGGATCGTCTCCGCCTACGTGCTCGGCTATGGAAGCCTGCTCCTGCTGGGCGGACGGATGGCGGACCTGCTCGGCCGGCGGCGCATCTTCCTGATTGCGCTCAGCGTCTTCGCCGCAGCATCCCTGCTCGGCGGGCTGGTGGATGACCCGGCCCTGCTGATCGCCACCCGTTTCGTCAAGGGCCTGGCCGCCGCATTCACGGCTCCCGCTGCCTTCTCGATCATCACCACCAGCTTCGCTGAGGGGCGCGAACGCAACCGCGCCCTGTCCATCTTCACCACGTTCGGCGCCAGCGGATTCTCCCTCGGCCTGGTTGTGGGAGGCCTCATGACGTCCCTGAGCTGGCGCTGGACCTTCCTGGTCTCCGTTCCGGTAGCGGTCGCCGTCGTGATCCTTGGCCTGAAGTACATCCCCCGGGACGGCGCCGCAGGGCGGACCGCCGACGGGGAGAAGGAGAGCGGGCATGACGTCTGGGGCGCCATCACGCTCGCGGCCGGCATGCTGGGGCTAGTGTACACGCTGGTAGCGGCACCGGGGAACGGCTGGGGATCTGTGGCAACTATCGCCGGATTCGTAGCCTCCGCCGCGGTGCTCGCAGCGTTCGCCGTGATCGAGAACCGCGTCAGGCACCCCCTGATCCGGTTCGGCATCCTGAAGGAAGGCTGGGTTGCCCGGGCCAACCTCAGTGCCGTGGGACTGTTCGGTTCCTACCTGAGTTTCCAGTTCATCCTGACGCT
>JBKKDH010000365.1:0-3170 GCA_046708445.1 Arthrobacter sp. | reverse complement strand
TCCTGTCCCGCCATGACCGGCTCGACGTGCTCGTCAACGCGGCCGGCGTGTTCCGCAAGGAGCGGCACGTAACCCCGGACGGGCTCGAACTGACGTTCGCCACCAACGTGATGGCCTACTTCCTCCTCACCAAGCTGCTGGTTGATGCGCTCAGGAATGGCGCCTTGGCTGGACGCGAGAAGAGAGGAGCTGCTGCCCTGCCCGGTACGGAGCCGCGCACTTCCCGCGTCGTGAACATCGCGTCCAGATACGGCAACGCCAGGCTCGACTTCGACGACCTCCAAACGGCGAAGGGCAAGTACAGCTACCTTCGCTCGACACCGCCCACGATGCTTGCCCGTGTCCTCCTCACCAAGGAATTCGCCGAGCAACTCCGCGGCGCCGGCGTGGTGGCGAACGCCGCCCACCCAGGACTGGTCAAGAACACGGCGCTGCTTCAGGACGTCGGGGGTCCGTTCCGCTGGGTCACGAACACATTCGGTGCCCCCGCCGGAAAGGCGGCCGACACACCGCTCTGGCTCGCCACCGCCAGCGAAACAGCGGCAGTCACCGGAAAGCTCTGGACGAAGCGCAAAGAACTGCCGACGCCGGGCATGGGCTCGGACCCGGAAGCCCGCCAGAGGCTCTGGAACGCATGCTCCCGCCTGGCCGGACTCACCTGATCATCCTTCGCTAGGGGTTTGCCTGGCCGGCCACTGACAATGCAACGACGGCGATCGTCAGCAGGGGCACCAGGCACAGCACCATGAACGGCAACCAAGTGGCCACACGGTTGTCCGCTCCCCTGTGACGGAGGGCCAGGAGAAGGGACGGGGCCAAGAACGGAAGGTGGCATGCGGCGAAGATGGCGGCGGCAATAAATACGTCGCCCTCATAGCATCCGGATCCCAGCGTCTCCCCGGTGCACTCCATCCTGCTGGCGTACTCGCCCGCAGTGATTCCGAACAGTTCCGCGGCGGGCCAACTCACCACCGCTCCCACCAATCCGAGAATGGCTGCACCCACCGAGGTCCGTGTTCTCCGCTTTGCTGGCTGGTCCATCGGTCTCCGTTCCGGGCACAGCCTCCCCCGGAGGCTTAGTCAAGACTAGCCGCGTGCCTGAGGACCCCGATCACCGCCGTGTCCGGTATGGAGGAAGCCGTCCCAGCCGCGGGGCCGCATCTTGCGGACAGCAACCATTTCCCAAGCACCGAACAGCACACCCAGAACCACGGTAACCACCCCAGCCGTGAACCACCCGCCCCGGCCGAAGATCATCAACACCACGCCCACAAAGCACAGTCCCTTTGCAGCTATGTCCAGATACAAAGGTCCTCTCAGGAACTCCATACCTCCACGATATGCCCCGGCTGACAGGGGTGATGCCCCGGCACACAATTAATGCAATCACCGCTCCGCGGCTGATGCGAAACAAAAGTGGCGCCGCCCTGGGGCGGCGCCACTTTGCCTTGCCGGAAATCTTGGACGTTGGCCGTCTTGGCACTACCCCAGCAGGGTAGTGATCAGCCTGACCGAAGAGGCGATGATCGCGATGAGTCCGATCGCGCCGAAGAGGTTGTGCCACCACCTATTGCGCAGGTCCCCCATGACGGAGCGCTTGTTGGCCATGATGACGATCAGGATGCCCAGGAGCGGTGCAATGAGGACCGTCAGTGACTGCGCTATGACGATCAGTGCCACCGGCGATGCTTGGAACGACAGGGTAATGATCAGTCCGAAGGCCAGGATGATGCCGGTGACAATGCGGGCGGCAGCCGATCCGGCCTTGGCGCCGCGTCCGAGGGCGTCGGAGAGCATGGTGCCGCCGGCCGTTGCGTTGGCGATCATGGAGGAGAACGCTGCGCCGGACAGGCCCAGGGCGAACAGCATGGAACCCACAGGCCCGGCCAGTGGTGCGAAGACCGAGGCGAGGGCGTTAATCGTTCCGGCCTCGGCGCCGGTCTTGCCGAGTACGGCCGCGGCAACCATGATGACGAGGGCGGTCATAATGCCAGGGGCAACGATGCCGGGGATAGTGTCAACGAGGGTGATGTCTCGGTAGTCCGCCCTCGTACGGCGGTTTTCCTTGATGCCGTAGGACGTGTAGAAGGCGGCGTTGATGGAGAAGTTGGTGCCGACCAGCGCCACGATGAGGATCTCGCTTCCCGGGGGCAACTGCGGAACCATTCCTTCCAGGGACCTGTACCAGTCCGGCTGGGCGACGATGGTGCTGGCGATGAAGGCAATACCCATGAGGACAACGATGGCCAAGAGGGCTTTTTCGACGATGCCGTAGACGTTCTTGAACGCCAGGACGAAGGCGACGGCGGCGGTACAGACAACCGTCCAGAGGACAGGTGAACCGCCGAAGACCAGGGACAGTCCCAGGCCGGAACCCACCGCGTTCCCGACCGAGAACATCAGGGTGATACCGAAGACGCCGAAGCCGGCGAGGATCCCCACCCACTTCCCGAGGCTGTCCTTGATGGAGGTGATCAGTGACGTCGGGGTCGCGATGCCGAGGCGGACGCTCATGTCCGTGAAGAAGATCATGAGGATGGTGGAGACGGCGATGACCCAGACAAGGGTGTAGTCGAACCGGCTGCCGGCCTGGACGGCGGTGGTGAGGTTTCCTGGTCCGAACTGCCAGGCCCCAACCACAAAGGCCGGGCCCATGAGTGCCAGGTAGCCGAGGAAGGTCCGGCGTTTGGCGGGTGTCTTTGTAAGGGAAGTGCTTTCGGGGGTAACCATCTGACCTCGCTGTTCGTTCAGGGTATGGATGGTCCTATTCTGCTCGCGCATTGCGAGTCCTCCTTCTCCAGCTTCAGTGCTGGGGGTCGTCATTGACCGGGGTGGAGAGTGAAAGTTGGGGGCGGGATGGCGGGCGATGCCCGCCATCCCAATAGATCCTGGGATCAGGCAGCGCTGGTCAGGCGGGGACGGTGACGCTGCCGAGATTGGCAGACTTGAGGGCCAGGGCGATTTCCGCTCCGGCGCCCTCGGCGAGGGGAAGCAGAGGCGGGCGGACGGTGGCGTGGTCCAGGATGCCGCGGGCCACGAGGCCTTCCTTGAGGGCGACGGTGCCTTCCATGTGCGATCCGCGGTGGTAGACGTTCTTGGTGACCGGCAGGAGGCGGTCGTGGATAGCGCGGGCGGCGGCGTAGTCCTTGGCCTTGCCGGCGGCGATGAGC
>JBKKDH010000364.1:0-3264 GCA_046708445.1 Arthrobacter sp. | reverse complement strand
GCGCTGGGGCGTTGAGGTCTACCACGCCCTCAAGGCCGTCCTCCAGGAAAAGGGCCTCTCCACGGGCCTGGGCGACGAAGGCGGCTTCGCGCCGAACCTGCCGTCCAACCGTGCAGCCCTGGACCTGATCCAGGAAGCCATCAAGAACGCCGGCTACACCCCGGGCAAGGACATCGCCCTGGCACTGGACGTCGCCTCCTCCGAGTTCTTCACGGACGGCGCTTACCAGTTCGAAGGCAAGGCACTTTCCGCCACCGAGATGAGCGCCTACTACGCTGAACTCGTCGCCGACTACCCGCTGGTTTCCATCGAAGACCCGCTGGACGAGAACGACTGGGAAGGCTGGAAGACCCTCACCGACACCATCGGTGACAAGGTCCAGCTCGTTGGTGATGACCTTTTCGTCACCAACCCGTCCATCCTGCAGCGTGGCATCGACACCAAGACCGCCAACTCGCTGCTGGTGAAGGTCAACCAGATCGGCTCGCTGACCGAAACGCTGGACGCTGTCAGCCTGGCCCAGCGCGCGGGTTACACCACCATCACCTCGCACCGCTCCGGCGAGACCGAGGACACCACCATCGCCGACATCTCGGTGGCCACCAACGCAGGCCAGATCAAGACCGGCGCTCCGGCCCGTTCCGAGCGTGTTGCCAAGTACAACCAGCTGCTGCGCATCGAAGAAGAACTCGACGACGCCGCACGCTACGCCGGCCGCAGCGCGTTCCCGCGTTTCAAGGGCTAGTAGCCGCATAAACAACTGACCGGTGGCTATGGTTGAAAGACCATAGCCGCCGGTTTTTGTTTCGCCCGGCTGACCAGCCGATACAGTTTTGTTCAGCCGGGGTTTTTGTCCAGCGCAGACAGTTGCTGCCGAAGGCAGGCCGCACGTTTCAGGAGTGTCATGGCTACCCGCCGTCCCAAAGTTCCCAGGGCTACCAGGCCGCAAGCCACCACGGAGCCAGCCAAGGAAGCCGCCGGCAGCGCCGACGTCATCCGGGCCGATTTCGGCGGTGCCAAGGACAAGGCGGCTCCCACCCAAGGCGCCGGACCATCAAGGACGGGCACGCAGGCGCCGGCCGCGAAGACGCGGGGGAGCGGCGTCCAGCTCCCCGGCAAGGGCGGAACGCCGAAGGGCGGCCCCGCCAGGAATGCCGTGCACGGCGACGGCCAGGACGACGGCCATCCGGTTCCCGCCAAGGCCTTCTCCGGCCGGATGCTCGCGCTGGCGGTGGTCATGATTGCGATCACCATCATGCTGGCGCCCACCGTGAAAATCTTCTTCGACAAGAGGGCCGAAATCGCCGCCCTCAATGCCGACATCGCG
Source organism: Arthrobacter sp. (assembly GCA_046708445.1). Lineage (GTDB taxonomy): Bacteria > Actinomycetota > Actinomycetes > Actinomycetales > Micrococcaceae > Arthrobacter. The sequence continues at coordinate 1,937 of JBKKDH010000364.1, read as the reverse complement.
GCCAGCCAGGTGCAGCAGGACAGCCTCCGGCAACAGGTGTCGCGGTGGCAGGACCCCAACTACGTGAAACAACAGGCCCGCGACCGCATTAACATGGTTATGCCGGGTGAGACCGGCTACTGGGTATTCGGCAGCGACCTGCCAGCCGGTAGCAGCAGCCAGTCCGGTGCTGCAGCACAAGACCCCGCCGATCTGCCGTGGGTGGATTCCCTGTGGGAGTCCATCAGGCGTGCGGCCACAGACTGAACCGATAGAGGAAGGATGGACGCGCCAGTGGAAGAAAACACGGCAACTGCGCCGGAGAAGTCCCGCCAGCCATCAGCACACGATCTCGAAGTACTTAGCCGCCAGCTGGGCCGGCCTGTCCGCGATGTTGTGGAGATCCCGGCGCGCTGCGTCTGCGGCAACCCGCTGGTGGCCGCTACCGCACCGCGGCTTGGCAACGGCACACCTTTCCCCACCACGTTCTACCTGACGCATCCGGTGGTCACCTCTGCGGTCTCCCGCTTGGAGGCAGCCGGGCTGATGAACGACATGAATGAACGACTCATTGCCGATGAGCCGCTCGCCGCTGCCTACCGGTCCGCGCATGAAGAGTACCTGGCAGCACGGGCAGCCATCGGGGAACGCTCGGGAGTCGGCGCAGTCCCCGAAATCGACGGGATCTCCGCCGGAGGCATGCCCACCCGCGTCAAGTGCCTGCACGTCCTGGTGGGGCACTCGCTGGCCGCTGGCCCGGGTATCAACCCGCTGGGCGATGAGGCCATTGCGGGCATCAGTGAATGGTGGACCGCTGACCGTTGCTATTGCGACGGCGCCTGGGACACCGCAGGGGAGGCCCCGTCCAGGGACCTGAGCAGGCACGGACCGCAGGGACTGCCTGACATCGTCGGCCGTCCCGCGCCGGTCCGCAAGTCCGCAGGCAATGCCGAGGCAACACCATGAGCCGGGTCGCCGCCATCGACTGCGGCACGAATTCCATCCGCCTGCTGATCGCTGACATCGACCGCAGCAACGGGTCGGTGAAGCTTACCGATGTGGTCCGCGAGATGCGTGTTGTCCGGCTGGGTGAGGGCGTGGATGCCACGGGTGTACTCGCTCCGGCAGCGCTGGAACGCACCTTCGCGGCCACGGCCGATTATGCCCGGCTGATCCGCGAACACGGCGCTGCAAAAGTCCGCTTCGTGGCCACGTCCGCCAGCCGGGATGCGCGTAACCGCCAAGTCTTTGTGGACGGAATCCGCGACCTCCTCGGCGTGGAACCAGAAGTTATCACCGGCGATGAGGAAGCGGCGCTGTCCTTCGCCGGCGCCAGCAGTGTCCTGCCCATCCTCGACGGGGACCACGTGCTGGTGGTTGATCTTGGCGGCGGAAGCACCGAATTCGTGCTCGGCACCGCGGACGGCGTCACCGCCGCCAAATCGGTGGACGTCGGCTGCGTCAGGCTGACGGAACGCCATCTGCGGGAGGACCCGCCCACTGCTGAACAGATCGCCGCCGCGGAAGCCGACGTCGACGCCGCCATCACCAAGGCGGGACTGGACGTTCCGCTGGAACGCGCCACCGCCGTCGTCGGGGTGGCCGGTTCGATCACCACCATCACCGCCCACGCCCTGCGGCTTCCGGAGTACTCACCGGAAGCGATCCACGGTGCCGAGCTCCCCATCGACGATATCCGCGGAGCAGCAACGGACCTGCTGGAAATGAACAGGGCGGCGCGCGCGGCGCTGCCGTACATGCACCCGGGCCGGGTGGACGTGATCGGCGCCGGCGGGCTGGTGTGGCGGCGGATCCTGGAGCGGGTTGCAGAGCTCAGCGGCGGCCGCATTGTCACGGCCACCTCCAGCGAACACGATATTCTTGACGGAATTGCCCTGAGCATCAGCTAACCGACCATGGGACCCCAAATGATCAGAGCAACAGCCCGGTTCCGCCGG
>JBKKDH010000363.1:0-16537 GCA_046708445.1 Arthrobacter sp. | reverse complement strand
TTGGGGGGCCCACGTGGCCACCCCCGTTTTATTTCGGCACAAACGGCCTGGGGCGGTACCCCGTGGGGTAGCGGGCCACTGCCGTTTTCCCACCTTAGGATTGACGCATGACTGACACCTGGCTGATCGTTGGCCTCGGGAATCCCGGGACCGAGTACAAAGGCAACAGGCACAATGTAGGCCAGATGGTCCTGGACGAACTGGCTGGCCGGATCGGCGGCAGTTTCAAGACGCATAAGGCCCGGGCCCAGGTACTTGAAGGCCGCCTCGGGATCGGTGGCCCCCGCGTTGTGCTGGCCAAGCCCATGAGCTACATGAATGTCTCCGGTGGCCCCGTCGCAGCGCTTGCCAACTTTTACGGCATCGGACCGGACCATGTCGTAGCGGTGCACGACGAGATCGACATTCCCTTTAACACGGTCAAATTGAAGTCCGGCGGTGGAGAAGGCGGGCACAACGGACTCCGCGACATGTCCAAAGCCCTCTCAACCAAGGACTACTTGCGGGTCCGGGTGGGAGTGGGACGGCCGCCCGGCCGGATGGACACCGCCGACTATGTCCTCCGCGACTTCGGCACGGCGGAGCGTAAGGAACTGCCGTTCCTGCTCGATGAAGCTGCTGACGCCGTGGATGTGCTGGTCAGGGAAGGACTGACCGCGGCCCAACAAAAGTTCCACCCGGCGAAGTCCCAGCTGTAGCGAAAAAAAACTTAATCGCCAGTTTGCTGTCTCGTAGTCAGTACCTCGGGGTAGTCTTCTTCCTAAGCGGGGGAGTGATGGGGCTTTATCTCCGCTAGGGCGGGATCTAGGGGATAAGTTCATGTCAATCGAGCCACTCAGCTGGGGACGTGGGTCAACGCTCAACGACGTTGAGTTGCCCACGGACTCAGCCGCACAAACCGAGCACCAGCGGTGGTCCGTACCTGCCCGGAGTGCCAACCTCGAAGCCGTACGCACAGCCCTGACCAGCAAAGATTCCTATGGCGTGATCATCACCGGTGGCAGGGGAGTGGGCAAATCCTCCTTGGCCCGGACCGCGGTTGCCGAACTGGGCCCGGACGTCTGGGCTCTCCAGCTGCGCAGCGGCCACCCTGCCTCGAAGACCCCCTACGGCTGCCTGTCCTTCCTGCTCGCGCGGCTTCCCCAGGCCTACATGGGTTCCCCGACAGCCATCCTCCGTGGCATCACGTCCCTGATCAGGAGCGACGCAGCAGGCCGGCCCTGCGTTATTACCCTGGACACCGCGGGCAGCATCGATGATATGAGCGCCGGTGTCCTCCTGAACATCCTCCTGACCGGGACAGCCCGGATCGTCGCCGTCGCGCCGAAGAGCAGTGACCTGCCGGCGGATTTCCATTGGCTGCTCACCGAGCGCCGCCTGACGGAAGTCAGGCTGGACAACCTGAACGAGCTGCAGACCCGCCAGGTGCTGTTGTCCTTGCTGGGCCACCGCGTTTCGGCCTCGCTGGTGAGCATCTACCACAATATGGTGGGCGGCAATCCGCTGTTGTTAAAAGCGTTGGTGACGGAGCAGCAGCTTTCCGGAAACCTGGTGCTCTCTGATTCCGTGTGGACCCTGCGGGACAAGGTGGTGCTCGACGGCGCGGCCAGCCTGGATGACATTGTGCGTTCCAGGTGGGCAAGGAAGACGCCGGAGACACGGGACGTCATCGAAATGCTCTCGTGTGCCCGGAGCGTGGAGTTGTCCGGCCTCACCTCGATTTTCGGCGCCGGCATCGTCGCTGATATGGAGGACGCGGGCCTGCTGGATATCGATGGCTCGGACAGCCGCTGGGTATCGCTTCGCGAAAAGTACCTTGGCGACGTCGTCCGCTCCTGGCTCAGCATCGCCCGTCGCCGGGAACTCCGCGCCCAGCTCCTGGGCGGCAAGGAACCGGACCCGGGATCCATGACCGTTGAGGAGCTTATGGCATTCGCGGCATGGACCCGTGAATGCGAGGCCGAACTTAGCCCCGCCATGGCGTTGGCCGCCGCAGAAGCGTCGATCCAGCTCTTCGATCCACATTCCGCCCTCACCTACGCCGAGACGCTGACGAGGAAAGACCCCCAGTGGGTGCCCGGTCAGCGGCAGAAGGCCGCAGCGTACCTCCTGCTGGACCTGCCCATTCAGGCCATGGCCGCCCTCGACGACATCACGCAGCCGCAGCTGGACAACCTGGACGCCGAGGAATACGCCCAGGTAGTGGCCGCCAAGTCCACGGTCATGGTGTGGCTGCCGGAACACACGGGCAGGGTCCCGGGCTTGCTTGAGGAGGCAAGGACACGGCTCGGCGTTGGCCCGGAGCTGGCCAAAGGATGGCCTTCCCCCTTGGCCGTCGCCGCCAACCGCATCAGCCTCAGCGAATTCGAATACAAGGCCTTCGTTGGCGACTTCGCGTCCATGGTTCCTGCCCTCGAGACTGCCTCCGATGCCGCCCTCAACCCGGACGTCTCATTCAGGATGAATGCCGCGATCACCCTGATGACGGCGCTGTCCCTGACCGGGCGCGAAATGGACGCCCTGAGCCTGATGCGGACGCTCGGTGGTCAGATTTCGGATGCTGCGCAGATCGTTGGCCTGCGTGAGGAATACACCAGCCGCGCCTACTTCGTCCTGCTGATGGCGGGGCAGTGGCGGCGCTGCATCGACCTCCTCGACCCTCCCTCGGCCCGGGACGCGCACCGGCTCCCGTACCGGACCTCCGCCACTGAGTTGGCTGCCGGCATCGCATACGTGTACTCCGGAAGAGGAGCGGCCGCCCTTGACCCGCTGCTCTCCGCTGCGGCCCAGCTGGAGCTGCGGCCCCTGCACAGCTCCCTTCGTTCCGCCTATGCCGCGATCGCTTTGGCCTACGCCCAGATCGGAACCGCAGGCCAGTCCCGCAGGTACCTGGAGAAGCTCCAGCGTGCCACGGGACCATGTGACTTCCTGACCGGGAGCATCATTGAATTCTGCGCGGATATGGCCGGCAGGTGGCTCGGGGAGCACGACGCCGCTCCCCGGCTCAAGGAGTCCGCGCGCCGGAACATTGAGGCGAAACGGTTTACCATGGCCGGAATCAGCCTGCTGGGAGCCACCGTCAATGGCACCGACGCCGACTTCAGGCTTCTGGAACAGGTGGCTGGGCAACGGCAGGGCCCGCTGGCGGAAATCTCCCGCCTGATCGCCGTGGGCAGCAGGACGAAGGACGCAAAGACCCTGCTGGCCGGCGGAGAGCTGGCGGCCACCCTGGAGCTGGACGCCGTGGAAGCACGGTGCATGGCGCTTGCCGTGGACTACGCCCGCCAGGCCGGTGACTCCGTGTCGGCCAGGACTGCGCAGGCACGGCTGGATATACTGGCTGCCACTGTCGCGAACCTTCCGATCGTGCCGAGCAGCGGCAGCCCCTTGCTGACAAGCAGGGAGCGGCAAATTGCACGGCTGGCCGGAAGGGGAGCGTCAAACCGGGACATCGCGCTGGAGATGGGTGTCTCGGTCCGTACCGTTGAGGGCCACCTGTATCAGGTCTTCACCAAACTCGGAGTAACTTCCAGGGGTGATCTGACTGGACTCGTCTAATGGCCACGCACCAAGACCAGGCACAGCCTCCCGCCTGCTGACGGGGCGGCGGGAGCCGCTGGACAGGATCTGCAACATCATCCGCAGCCGCACCAGCCAGGCCGTCTTCCTGATGGCGGGGCCAGGCATCGGCAAATCCGCCTTGGCAGAGGCCATTACCGAGCGACTGTCTCCGGAAATGATCGTTCTGCGCATCCACGGCAGCTCATCCCTGTCAGGGGTCCCCTTTGGCGTGCTGACTCCGTACACGGCAGAGTTGACGGCGGAAGACTCGGTCTCCCCGGTGGCCGTCCTCAGGTCCGTGTGGACGTATTTCGAGAAACTTAAGGACGGGAAGGACACCCCGCTGTTGCTGGTGGTCGACGACGCCCATCACCTTGACGAAGCCAGCGCAGGGATTGTGGCCGAAATGATCTCGGCCGGCTGGGCGAGCGTGGTGGCCGCCGGCAGGCCCCGCCCTGGCCTGCCGCAACCGCTCGACCAGCTCTGGTACGACGGACTGGCGGACCGCGTGGACTTGCGGCCGCTCAACCGGGAGCAGATCGAGGAAGTCCTGGCGCACGCCCTGGATGGCACTGTTCCGGCCGGAACGGTTGACTCCATTTGGAACGCCTCAGGGGGCAACCCCCGGATCCTGGACGCCCTGCTCCACGACGCGGCTGAGCAAGGCGTCCTCGCCAAACGGAACGGCATTTGGATGCTGCTCGGACCGCTGCCTTCCGAGGGTCCCAAACTGACGGCCGTAGTCTCCAAGGACCTCCTCCGGCGCCGGCCTGAGGAACAGGAAGCACTTAAGTTGGTTGCCCTGGCCGAGCCCGTAGGCCGGAAGGTGATTGAGGATATCTGCGGGGCTGAACTGGTCCGTTCCCTGCTGGACCAGCAGACGGTCGTGGAGGGCAACGGCAGCCCTGCCGTCCTGAGGATATGGAACGGCGTCATCGGTGAGGCCGTCAGGAAAAGCGTGTCCGTCTCACGCAGCCTGCAACTCCTTGAAAAGCTCCGCGCCCAGCAGGAGGCCGCGCCCTCGAGTGCCGAAGGCAGGCTGCGGGCGGCCGAATGGGCGCTCGAATGCGGCCTCCGGGTTGCGGACACGGAACTGCTGGAAGCGGCGGGCACTGCCATTGCCGGATACCGGAACGGGAGCGCCCGGACGATGGCCACCAGGGTGCAGGATCCGGTCCTCGCACCGCACGCCCGCGCCATCCAGGCAAGGGCTTTATTCAACGAGGCCCATTATTCCGAGGCGGCCAGTGTGCTGGACCGGTGCTGGCTGGAGCTGGGGGACAGTCCACAGGCGGCCCACATCCTGCTGCTGCGCACGGCGGCCCATCAGGCCGTGGGACAGTCCGTGGCAGCCATAGCCGCCGAGTCCCGTGAACTCCTGCGCCAGTCCAGGCTTCTAAATTGGCCCTCCTCCGCCAGTCCGGACGGGGCAGAATCCGGCACGTCCGGAGATTCTCCTGCACCCCCTGGCCATGGGCCATGGCAGGTCCAGATGCTGCACCTGATGGAACTGGGCGAAGCCGGAGACTACAAAGCCCTGGGGACGGCGGTTCAGGAAATCAGGAGCCGCAACCCCGGAGAGCCGGTGCACGACGCCCTCCGGGCCATCGGACTGGCGCTCCATTCCCATGCGCTCTCGGCGGCGGGACGCGGCGTCCAGGGCCTGGATGCCGCTTTGCTGGCCGCCTCCGAACTGCCGACCCTCCGGGACGGCGTGTTCTTTTTCAACGAATTTGTCCTGGGACGCCTTGTCACGGGCTACCTGGCCATGGGCGAGTGGGAATCCGCCGAAAGGGAGCTGGCCAACTACGCGTTGGAACAGGCCGCGGGAGCCGCGTGCTTCAGCGGCGGCGTTCAGCTCCTCAGGGGGTACTCGCTGCTGCGGCAGGGCCGGATTGAACGTGCCTACCAGATGCTGCTTCCGGCCGTCGAGGCACTCCGGCTCAACGATCCCCTCCAGCTGTTCCGGTTCGGCTCTTCGCTGGGCTTCTATGTCGCGGCGAGGCTGGGCGACGCCGCCCAGGCCAAGCGGCTGGAGTTGGACTACAAGGACTCAACCCCCGGCACACCCGCCAATGAGCTCCTCGCCAAAGCCTATGCCGCCGCGGCTGCCGAGTACGTGGGCCGTGACGGCAAAGGCCTGGCTTCCATCCACACCTTGGCCACCACCCCTGAAGTCTCAGTCCGGGAGGGGATGAACCTTGAGTTTCTGGCCATCTGCTGGGACCTGGGCGACCACTCCGTCATCCCGCTGGTGCTGGCCCTCGCCGGGAACGTAGAAGGCCGGTGGGCCGCAGCCATGCTGACGCTGGCCCGGAACTGGGAATCCGCGGACGCCGACGCCCTGATGGACACTGCCGCGAACCTTGAAGCCACCGGATTCGTCAACCTGGCCCGCGAGGCTTATGCCAGGGCAAGCACGCTCCTGGAACAGTCCGGTGAGCGGCGGCGGTCCCGGCAGGCAATCGCCCTTCGGGAGAAATGCGATCATGAACTGGGTGAGCGGTTCCGGGAAGGACACTTCATTGCGGCGGCGCCGGCTGTGCACCTGACGCGCCGCGAGCAGGACATTGTGGAGTTGGCGTTGCAGGGCCTCACCGACCGGGAGATCGCCCAACGGCTGATGGTGTCAGTTCGCACAGTCGAAGGCCACCTCTACCGCACCTACGTCAAGCTGGGTGTCCGCAGCCGCGACGAGCTGGCATCCGCCCTGCCAAAGTAGGCGCCGTAAACAGAGCCCCCGCCCGGAGCGGTCTTTCCGCGGATATCGGTGGTTCGACGTGCCCGGGGGAGTACCTAGGTGGTTTTGTTGCCAAACACGCGTATCGGCACCGCGTAACCCGTAGTACCGACGCTTGAAAGTCGAGTACCCCCTACTCGTGTACTCGACGGCCCGCCGCGATTAACTAATACAAGCAGGAAGAAGCGGACCGAAAGACGCCGCAGACCCCGCTGACAGACCTAGTAAGGCCTCCTCGCACGACAACTTCCGGCACACAATGGCCGGACTGAGACGGGGCCGGCGACGTCAGAGTCTTCTGAGACCGCGGCTCTCCCCCCAGCCGTCGCCGGCCCTCCACTCTCCGGCTGAAGCCCGGAACGACTGTGGCGGCTACCCTTCAGGGGCGCCGCCACAGTCGTGCTGTGGGACAATTGAGTGTCATCCATTGACATCTCAAGGAGTGAGTGTTGGCCGTAGTAACAACCCCAGCCACGCTGGAACGGGCTTTACCGGCCATGGACAACGCCGAAGTACTTCGGATTCGTAATGACTTCCCGGTGCTTGGGCAACTTGTGAACGGCCGTCCTTTGGTTTACCTCGATTCCGGTGCTACGTCGCAGAACCCCCTCAGTGTCATCGAGGCGGAGCAGGAGTTCTACGAGCAACGGAATGCGGCAGTGCACCGCGGTGCCCATTTCCTTGCCGTCGAAGCCACAGAGGTCTTTGAAGACGCCCGCCAGACCGTGGCCGACTTCATCGGGGCTGACTTCTCCGAAACAGTGTGGACGTCCAACGCCACCGAAGGCCTCAACCTGGTCAGCTACGCGCTGTCCAACGCTGCACTGTGGGTTGCACAGGGACGCGGCGATGCCCGGCTCAAGGATCTCGCGGTGAGGCCGGGTGACCAGATTGTGGTCACTGAAATGGAGCACCACGCCAACCTGATCCCCTGGCAGGAGCTTGCCTTCCGTACCGGCGCCACGCTCCGCTACATCCCCATTGACGATGCAGGCAGCCTGCGGATGGACCAGGCCGCCGACATCCTGGGCAGCAGGACCAAGGTCCTTGCCTTCACCCATGCGTCCAACGTGCTGGGAGCCATCAACCCTGTCCAGCAACTGGTGGAGCTGGGCCGCAAGGCCGGCGCACTGGTTGTCCTGGATGCTTGCCAGTCCGCTCCGCACCTGCCGTTGGACGTTAAGGCCCTGGACGTTGATTTCGCTGTCTTCTCCGGGCACAAGATGCTTGCACCCACCGGAATCGGCGTGCTGTACGGCAAGCAGGAGATCCTGGACATCCTGCCGCCGTTCCTCACCGGCGGTTCCATGATCACCACGGTCACGATGGACCGGGCGGAGTACCTCCCGGCTCCGCAGCGGTTTGAAGCCGGCACACAGCGCATCTCGCAGGCTGTTGCCTTGGCGGCAGCAGCGAACTACCTCACCGAGACGGGCCTGGAGCGCGTCCACCGTTGGGAGTCCGAGCTCGGCCAGCGCATGGTGGCTGGCCTGGAAAACATTCCGGGGATACGTGTCCTTGGCCCTGCTGCGGGCGAGGAAAGGATCGGCCTCGCGGCCTTCGCTGTTGAAGGAGTGCACGCCCACGACGTCGGCCAGTTCCTCGATTCGCAGGGCATCGCCGTCCGGGTGGGGCACCACTGCGCCCAGCCGCTGCACCGCCGCCTGGGACTGACCGCAACGACACGGGCCAGCGCCTACCTCTACAACACCACCGACGACGTCGACGCGTTCCTGGATTCCGTGGCCGGTGTCCGGTCCTACTTCCGCGTCTAAAGCGATCACCGAAGGTAAACGACCATGAGCCTTGACCAGTTGTACCAGCAGATCATCCTCGATCACTCCAAAGTCCGCCACGGCAGCGGCCTGGCCGGCATTGCTGCGCCTGAGGGTGCGTCCACCGGGCAGTCACACCAGCTCAATCCCGTCTGCGGCGACGAAGTCACCCTTCGCGTGGCGGTGGAGGACGGCAAGGTCGCACAGGTTTCCTGGGACGGCGAGGGCTGCTCCATCTCCATGGCCTCCGCCTCGGTCCTGAGCGAGCTGGCCGAAGGGCTGTCCGTGGCGGAACTCCACGCGGTCATCGACAATTTCCGCGAAGTCCTGCGGTCCCGCGGAAAGATCCACGCGGATCCTGAGATCCTTGGCGACGCCGCCGCGTTCGAGGGGGTGGCCCGTTACGCTGCCAGGGTCAAGTGCGCCATGATTTCCTGGGTGGCGGCGGAGGACGCCCTGAACCAGGCGGCGTAGGCCCGCGGTAAGCGGACCCGGCCCGCGGCGGTCAGGACGTGCGCTCGAAAAGGTCAGGGACGCCGTCGCCGTCCGCGTCGCGCTTCTCCGCCTCTTCCAGGCTGCGGTAGTGCCGGTTCCGCAGGCGCAGCACCACGGTAGCGAGCAGCGCCGCGACCAGTGAACCGGTCAGGATGGCCACCTTCGCATGGTCATCGTGGGCCGAGCCGGCCGCGAAGCTAAGCTCTGCGATGAGCAGCGAAACCGTGAAGCCCACGCCTGCCAACAACGCAAGGCCGGCCACGTCGATCCAGGCGAGCCCGTCGTCGAGCCGTGCCTTGGTGGTCTTGGTAATCAGGAAAGTAGTGCCGAAGACGCCCACGGTCTTGCCCGCCACCAGGGCCGCTACGATTCCGAGGGCTACAGGGTCGGCGAGTGCCGACCGGAAACCATCGACGCCGCCCAGGGCCACGCCGGCGGAAAAGAAGGCGAATACCGGGACGGCAAACCCTGCCGAAAGAGGGCGGAGTCGGTGTTCCAGGGATTCAGCCATGCCCGCCCCGGCTTCGCCGCGTTTCCGAGAGGCCAGGACGGGAACGGCAAAGCCGAGCAGGACCCCGGCCACGGTGGCGTGGATGCCGGACGCGTGGACGAGACCCCAGGTGGCCGCCGCGAGGGGGAGCAGCACGTACCAGCTGCGAACCCTCCTTTGGACCAGCAGGGTGAACAGGCCCAGCGGGACCAGCGCCGCGAGCAACAGCAACGGCTGCAGCCCGGACGAGTAGAAAAAGGCGATGATGCCGATTGCCAACAGGTCATCCACCACGGCCAGTGTCAGCAGGAAGGTCCGGAGGGCGGCGGGGAGGTGCGTGTTGATCACTGCCAGGACCGCCAGGGCGAAGGCAATGTCGGTGGCGGTGGGAATCGCCCAGCCACGCAGGCTTTCCGCTCCTTGGCCGAGGTTGAGCAGCGTGTAGACCAGGGCCGGGACTGCCACACCGCCCACGGCCGCGGCCACTGGAACCTCGGCCTTGGACACGTTGCGGAGTTCACCGGAGACAAACTCCCGCTTGAGCTCCAGGCCGGCAATGAAAAAGAAGATGGCCAGAAGCCCGTCCGACGCCCAGTGCCCCAACGAGAGCCGGAGGTGCCAGGGCTCGTAGCCGACCTCCAGGTCACGCAGCGCGAAGTAGCCGGCAGCTGCAGGCGAATTGGCCCAGACGAGGGCAGCCGCGGTAGCCACCAGGAGGAGGGCGCCGCCGACCGTTTCCAGCCTGAGGATTTCGGAGATCCGCAGGTATTCGGGGTAGCTCGAGCGGCTGAGGACCCTCGTAGCGAGGGCAGGGCGGGCTGGGCGCTTGGCCAAGGGTGGCTCCTGGGTTCAGGGTCGACAAAAATATTGCCGACCAGACTTCCCGGCGCACCTTTGACCAGTCTAGCCGAGACATGCCCTGACGCCCGCCGCCGCGATTGTTGGGCGGGCGGACGCTCCTGGCAAGGCGCGGTTTTTCCAAGTACCTGCCACAGGTCCAACTGAGTACAAACAGGTAGCCCCCAGTAGTCAAGACAGGTAGCAATTACGGGTGCACCTAGTGTGCCAAGAGGCTTGACTTGTACTAATTCCAGGAACCCACCCAGAAGAGGTCTCAGGATGAGTCAGGTCAGGGTATTCGCTGTCCCTAAATGCGAACACTACCGAAAAGCGGGCACTGTTGCGAGCACCAGGACGCCACGCCTTTTGGCTCGCCAGCCTGACTCCTGCGAACCTACGGATCTTTCTACTGCATCATGGCGCGCCTACTCCGCAGGCGCTCTGGTCAGAGCCGACGTCTTAGCCCCTCCTGAGACTAAGCCCTCCCACACCGCTGGCTTAGCCGGCTAAGAATTGGAAGGAGGCAGGACGTGGGCCTAAGAATTGGCTATGCAGCCGGTGCGTTTGACCTGTTTCACATAGGGCACCTCAATATTCTCAAGCACGCCAAGGCGCAGTGCGACTACCTGATCGCCGGCGTTGTCTCTGACGAGATCCTCGAAAGGGCCAAAGGCCACCTTCCGGTCGTGCCCCTGGCTGAGCGGTTGGAGATCGTCAAAAACATCACCTACGTCGACAAAGTGTATGCAGAAGTGGTTCCGGACAAGCTCCAGGTCTGGGAGGAACTGCGGTTCACTGTCTTCTTCAAGGGTGACGACTGGCGTGGGACGCCCGAAGGGAAACGGCTGGAACGCGCCTTCGGCGAGGTCGGCGTCGAAGTTGTCTACTTCCCCTACACCGTGCACACTTCGAGTTCCGTCCTGCGGACAGCCCTGGAACTTATCAACCACCCGGTGGGCCCGGAAGACAGGATCCACGAGGTACAGCGATGAACGGATTGAGTATCGCGATGGTGGGGACGCGCGGCGTCCCTGCCCATTACGGAGGATTCGAAACGGCCATCGAAGAGATTGGACAGAGGCTATGCGCCCGCGGACACAAGGTGACGGTCTACTGCCGGGACCTCGACGGCCACGCGGCGCGTAAATCAACGTACCTCGGCATGGACCTGGTCTACCTGCCGGCAATGCACAAGCGGGCCTTGGAGACGCTCAGCCACACCGGCCTTTCAGTCATGCACCTTCTGCGCCACCGCCCTGATGCCGCGATCGTCTTCAACGCGGCCAACGCCCCGTACCTTCCCCTGTTCAGGGCTGCCGGCATTCCCGTGGCAACGCATGTGGACGGGCTTGAGTGGAAGCGGGCGAAATGGGGCCGGGGAGGGCAGCGATACTACCGAAGCGTGGAAGCCCTGGCTGTGCGCTGGTCCGATGCGTTGATCGCGGACGCTGTGGGCATCCAGAACTACTACCGGGAGAAGTTCGCGGTCGAAACCGTCTACTTGGCGTACGGTGCCCCGATATTGGACAACGCCCCATCGCACAGGCTGGCAGAACTAGGGGTTAAGGCCCGCGGCTATCACCTTGTCGTGGCCCGCTTCGAACCTGAAAACCACGTCGACCTTATCGTTGAAGGCTACGTCCGCAGCCAGGCGAAAGCACCGCTCGTAGTGGTGGGCTCGGCACCGTATTCGGATGACTACACACGCTTGGTCCACAACCTCGGCGACGAGCGCGTACGGTTCGTTGGTGGGGTCTGGGACCAGGAATTGCTGGATCAGCTCTACGCAAACTCCCTCGTATACTGGCACGGCCATTCGGTGGGCGGCACCAATCCCTCGCTTCTCCGGGCGATCGGCTCCGGTGCGGCGACGAATGCGTTCGACGTCGACTTCAACCGCGAGGTGCTTTCGACCTCCGGCCGATACTTTGCCAATCCGGACGACGTCACGGCCCTTGCGGAGGAAGCTGAGGCACAACTGTCGGCCTTGCGGGAGAGAGGCGCGCTCGGGCAGCATTTCGCACGCAGGTTCGATTGGGACATGGTGGCTGCCGGATACGAACAATTGTGTGGGGACCTCGTCCTGGCAAACCAGCCCGCACGGGCCCTCCCAAGGCGGGACCGCCAGCGCAATCCCAAGCATGCCCTCAAACGGCGTAACACTGTAGGAGCGGGCTAATGTCCGGGCAACATGCGAAGGTAGCCGCCGCGGCGGAACTCATGCCCTATGCAGGCTACCGCGATGCGGTCTCCCGGCTTTCAGGGGCGCAAAAGACGGCTGCACGGGGTGCGCCGGCCTACTCGAGGTTCGTGAATCGGCGGCTGGGCCGGTATTTGGCGGCCGCCGCCTTTGGATTGGGGCTGACGCCCAACGCAGTGACCGCGATCAGTGCTGTCTTCACCTTCACGGGCATCGGTTTGCTGTTGGCCTTTCCGCCGTCATGGGGGCTCGGCATCGCCGTCTCGCTGTGCCTGGTTACGGGGTACGCCCTTGATTCGGCGGACGGACAGCTCGCGCGACTTACGGGTACGGGTTCGCCCGCAGGTGAGTGGCTCGACCACATGGTGGATTCCGTCAAGACGTCGGTTCTGCCCCTGGCGTTGCTCGTTGCACTCTACCGTTTCGAAGCTGTCGACCAAGGTTGGCTGCTCGTCCCGCTGGGGTCGGCCGTAGTGGCAGCAGTGCTGTTCTTCAGCATGATCCTCACCGAGCAGTTGCGCCGGCAACGCGGCGTGGTTTCCCTGGCCGATGATTCGGCAGGTCCCTCGTGGCTTCGTTCGGTCCTCGTGGTTCCCATGGACTACGGCGTCTTGTGCCTGAGCTTCCTCATATATGGCGCAACTCCGTTATTCATGGCCCTTTACACGGCAATTTTCGCGGCAACCGCAGCCTTCCTGGCGATGGCCTCGGTGAAATGGTTCCGGGAGCTGCAAACGATCTATGGCACGTCACCAGCCACACCTCCGGCACGAAACCGAGCCGGAAGCGGCGTAGCAACATTATCTGATTCCGGGGCATAGGACATGGAAACGTCGGGGAACAACGCAGGGGACCGTGGGCGAAGGAGTCCACGGTGGGTGGGCTTGGCCCTGGTGCTGGCCCTGCTGGTATCCGCGGGGGCCGCCTGGGCTTTCACCCAATGGGGGGCGTCCGAGATGGCCTCGCAAACCCCGAGTTCGATTGAATCCTCCGCAGGCCCAACTGAAACGGCAACGCCAGCGGAGACGGTGGCACCTTCCACCAGCCCTTCTCCGACCCCGGACCCGGGGAACTCCTCCACGCCTCCGGAAACCACCGCTCCTCTAACGAGTCCGGCCCCCGTTCCGCCGCCCGGCGATCCGGCTCCCGTGGACCGTTCCAACAAGAGCGACGAAGAGCTGGCAACCATCGACCAGCCCGTGGCACCGCCCGTACCGCTGGTCGCCACGAAGGTGGTCAAATCAGGCGTGTCGGCGACGATCAGCGAGCTAGTTGCGGTGGAAGGTGAAGCCACCGGTATCGGCGAGATCGCCGGACCCGCGATCCGGTTCAAGGTGACAGTGGTGAATGATACCGGTGCCGAAATTTCCTTGGACCCGGCTGTCATCAACGTCAGTTACGGACAGGACGACTCTCCGGCCAGCACGCTGAGCGGCCCCGGAACAGTGCCGTTCCCCGCCAGCGTCGCCCCAGGTACGAGCGCTTCGGGCGTCTTCGTCTTCGGAGTCCCGAAGGAAGCCCGGAACGTTGTGAAGATCTACCTGAACCTCGACGCCGCGACGCCGATAGCCGCGTTTGAAGGGCAGGCACCGTCATGAGCGAACATCCGGTGGCACGGTCCGCCGCCAAACGTGTCCGCAAAGTATCCAAGCGGATCCGCGCCTATGCCGGCATGCTGAACCTGCGGTGCAGGAACCTGCTGGTGAATGAACCGGTCACGGGCACGGCGGACGTCGTCGTATCCATGACAAGCTATGGCGCCCGGCTCCGGACCGTGGATATTGCCCTTGAGTCCATTGCGAGGGGGACCGTTAAGCCGAAGCGGCTGATCCTCTGGTTGGACGATCCGGCGGCATTTGAGCAGCAGACACCCGCATTGCTTCGTCTTCAGCGGCGTGGGTTGGAAACAAAGTTGTCCAGGAACTTCGGCCCGCACACAAAGTACTTTCCGTATGTTGACTCTTTGTCATTCTTCGATTACCCCCTCGCCACAGCGGACGACGACATCATCTATCCCTCCCGGTGGCTGCAAACCCTCGTCGAGGCCAACCAAGAGCACCCGGACATGGTCAATGGACACTGGGTGCGCATGATCAGCCTCAATGGCAGCAGCATCACCCCTTACGAGGGCTGGACGCAACGACGGGACACGTCGCCCGGCGTCAACAACTTCGCACTGGGCGTGTCCGGCGTCATCTACCCGCCAGAAATGCTGCGCGAGCTTCGGATGCGTGGCGACCAGTTCATGGACATCTGCCCTGGGGCTGACGACATCTGGCTCCATTGGGTAGCGCTTGGGGCAGGCATCCAGACAAGGCAGGTGGGCGCTGTGGCCCGGCATTTCCCGATCATCCCCGGCAGCCAGGGCAGCGCCCTCAGCGACGTGAACGTGGGATTCAAGCGCAATGACCATTGGATCCGGGCTCTCTATTCAACCTCGGACGTAATGGCCCTCATGACTTCCGGCAACGCCGGGACCCTCAAGGATGGAGAAAGCAATGCGAGTTAACGGACAATCGGGGGGCGAAGTTCGTATCGTGCCCGGAGCGACGGCGCTACGGATGGTCCGCGCAAGGCTGCGCCTCCTGAGATCCTTCCTTGCCGTTTCTCTCAGCGCGGCACTCGCAATTTCTCTCGGCGTGGTGGGCGGAGCCATGCCCGCGGCCGCGGACACGGCACCGGCTGCGGGGGTGCCTGTCACCGTTTCCGCTGACGGACTGCCGACTGCCCAGATCAACGGAGTTGCCTGGACACAGGTGATCGTCGGCAACACGGTCTATGTGGGCGGAAACTTCACGGAGGCCCGGCCTTCCGGAGCAGCACCCGGTACCGGAGGCGTGGTTCGGAACAACATCCTCGCGTACGACCTCACCACAGGTGCACTGCTGCCGTTCGCCCCCAGCCTCAATGGTGAAGTGACGGCGCTGGCGGCATCTCCGGATGGCACACGGCTGTACGTCGGAGGAGCATTCACGTCCATCAATGGCTCCACAGTGTGGCGCGTAGCCGCGCTGAACCCCAGCACTGGAAGTATCATCACGAGTTTCCTGCCTCGAATGTCGGCCTCCGTGCGGGCCATTGTGGCGACACCAACCACCGTCTACCTTGGCGGACTTTTCAACGCGGTTGGCTCAGTCAGCCGCGATCGGCTGGCTGCTGTTTCGGCGTCGAACGGTGCACTGCTGCCTTGGAACCCCATCGCCGGAGGAGGACGGGTCAACGCACTGGCTTTGTCGCCTGACGGAGCAAGCATGGTGGTCGGCGGGGCATTCACCACTCTGAACGGCTCGTCCAACCCCGGATTCGGTCTTGGCAAGGTGGACACCAACGTGGGAGCAAACCTCTCGTTCCAAATCAACAACGTGGTCCGAAATGGCGGAACCAACGGCTCCATAACGTCGCTGGCCTCGGACGGAACTAACGTTTACGGCGGCGGCTACACCTTCGGCCGTACGAGCACTCTCGAAGGCGTATTTTCAGTCAACTGGGCCGACGACTCCACAAAGTGGATTGAG
Source organism: Arthrobacter sp. (assembly GCA_046708445.1). GTDB lineage: Bacteria > Actinomycetota > Actinomycetes > Actinomycetales > Micrococcaceae > Arthrobacter. The sequence continues at coordinate 921 of JBKKDH010000363.1, read as the reverse complement.
GACTGCCACGGCGATACTTACTCGGTCTATCCCATGGACGACGTGGTTTACTTGGCGGGTCACGCCCACTACTGCGGGAACGTAGGTGGGTTCCCGCAGACGCAACCGTGGGAGTTCCAGCGGGGCTTGGCGTTCAGCAAGGCGGCGACCGGTGTGCTGACGCAGGAAACCCATGGTTACACGAACTTTGCGGGCACGCCTGCGCCTTCGCTCCAGAATTGGTTCCCGTACATGAACGCCGGAACCATCACGGGGCAAGACCAAGGCCCCTGGACAGTCACTGGTAACTCGAACTACGTGGTCATGGCCGGTGAGTTCACCATCGTCAACAACCAGCCACAGCAGGGGCTCATCCGCTTTGCGAAGAGCAACATCGCCCCGAACCTCAGGGGTCCGCGCGTCGACGGCCTGAACTTCAACCCGACGCTGTCCACTCCGGCCGCCGGCCAGGTCCGTGTACGCTGGCAGGCCAACTGGGACCAGGACAACGAGAACCTCCGGTACGAAGTCCGGCGCAACGGCGCGGTCATTGCCACGATCAACCAGGCCTCCACATTCTGGAACCGCCCCGGCATGACCTTCCTGGATACCGGGCTTCAACCAGGGCAGAGCTACGGATACAGGATTTTCGCCATCGATCCGTTCGGCAATGACGCCCGCAGCGAGACCATCAACATCACAGTGGCCGGCTCAGTCACGCCGCCCGGGTCCTACGCCCAAAGCGTCCTGGCGGACCAGCCCAACAACTACTGGCGGCTCGGCGACGCAAGCGGAACCACTGGTGTGGATCTAGCCGGCAAGGACGACCTGCTACTCCGTCCCGGCGTGACCTTGGGTGCGGAGGGCGCAATCAACGGCGAACCGGACACAGCCGCAAACTTCAACGGCACAACCGAGGGCGTCGGGGCGAATCCCACGCTG
>JBKKDH010000362.1:0-5946 GCA_046708445.1 Arthrobacter sp. | reverse complement strand
TCAAGCCGGGCAGCGAGCTGTTCAGCTATCCGCTGTCCATGATTCCGCGGGAATGGACGTTCCAGGGCTTCGTCGACGCGTGGGAGCGGGTGGACTTTGCCCGGTACTTCCTGAACACCGCCACGGTGGCGCTGGTGACCACGGTGCTTACCGTGTTCTTCAGCGCCTGCACCGGCTACGCGCTGGCCAAGTACAACAACAAGGGCACCCGGCTCTTCTTCGTCTGCATCCTGGCCACCACCATGCTGCCCACCGAGGTGATCCTGAACCCGACGTTCTCGGTAATCCGCGACCTCGGCCTGTACAACTCGCTCGCCGGCATCATCGTGCCGTCCGTACTGACGGCAACGGGTGTGTTTATGTTCCGGCAGTTCTTCCTGACCGTTCCGGACGACCTGCTGCACTCGGCCCGGATCGACGGTGCCAGCGAGCTGGCCATCTTCTTCCGGATCATGCTGCCGCTGTCCAGGCCCATCCTGTTCACCCTGGCCATTTTCTCCTTCCAGTGGCGCTGGAACGACTACATCTGGCCGCTGATCGTGCTCAACGATCCCAAGTGGTACACCCTCCAGGTGGCGCTGCGCAGCATCGTGGGCGCTGAGAACATCGACTGGCCGGTCCTCCTGGGCGCGTCGGTGATCTCGATCCTGCCGCTGGTCCTCGTGTTCGCAGTGTTCCAGAAGTACGTGCTCAACGCCGACGTCTCGGCCGGGCTGAAGGACTAGATGGTGGCCTTTGTGAGGGATGGGATGGTGAACCCGCCGCAGGCAGCTTCCACCGGCGCCGTTTTCCTTGACGGACTGGTGGAGGCCGCCGACCGGTACGTCGACACGCTGCTGATGGCGCACGACGGCGACGTGGCGGCTCTTCCGCACCGCGCCGCCATGGGCAGGATGCTGGCTTTGGCCACGGTGTACACGGAGCCGGGATCCGCCCACCGCGGTTCCGCCGCGCTCCCGGACGCCATGACCGCCTGCGTGGCGCGGCTGGAGCACCTCCAGGGTCCCACCGGCCTGTTCGACGGCACCAACCTCAGCTCACCGCCGGACTCTGCGTTCACCATCAACGACGCCTGCCTGGCGCTGGAGATCATGGGCGCTGCCGAGGCCGGGCTGGAAGACGTTCGACGGCGGCTGCGCGCCGTCGTCGAACGCATCACCGACGCGCTGGTTGCCGGGGGAGTGCACACCCCCAACCACCGCTGGGAGCTGTGCGCCGCGCTGGGGCGGATCCATGCCCTGCACGAACGCGAGGGCGCACCTCGGCCCGAGATAGTGGAGCGCATCGGACAGTGGCTGGCCGAGGGCGTCGACCAGTTGCCGGACGGCATGTACTCCGAACGGAGCCCGCTGTACGCCACGGCCGTCACCAACCCGTCACTGCTGGCCATCGCCGACTATGCCGGGCGGCCCGCGCTGCTGGAACATGTCCGGGGCAACCTGTCCGCGTTCCTGCCGTGGTTCAACGCTGACGGCAGCACCGAGTCGCTGTTTTCGCGCCGGCAGGACCAATGGTTTACGTTCAACGGCGAGGCGTTCCAGCTGCTGTACCGCCGGCTGGCCAACCAGGACGGCCGTGCGGACTTCGCCGCCGCCGCGGCCTGGCTGCAGCAGTTCCCGCTGCTTGAACCGGCCAAGGCGCTGGCCCGGACACGGCTTGATCCGTGGCTGGGGCTGGACCTGCCCGCTGCCTCCGTCACGGCCCTGCCCGTGGATTCCGCTTCCACTGCGTTCGACGGCGGCCTCCCGCCCGTGATGGCGCCGGACCACGTCGCGCTCGACAGCTGCGGGATCCACCGGTTCCGCCGGGCCGGAAACGTGGTGACCGTGTTCGGCGGGTGCGACGCATTGGATCCCGGCGTGGTGTCCGGGCTGGCCAGCAACCCCACGTTCCTGCGCCTCGCGCACGGCGACGCGGTGCTGACTGACGTCCGGCTTTCGCGCAGTTTCTTTGACCTTGGCCCGTTCCGGACCCAGTCGGTCAGTACCGACGCCGGCACGGTACGCCTCGCTGAGGAACAGCGGGCGAACTTCTACTTGCCCCTGCCGGCGGAGAAACACCGCGAGGACGGCATCTATCCCCTGGTCCATGAGGGCCGCTTCAGCGCCAGCATGGACTTCGGGAGCCGCCCCACGGTGGAGCATCGGCTGGCGACGGCCATCACCGTCCGTCCCGGCGTTGGGGCTGACGGCGATGCAGTGGAGCTGGAACTGGAGTTCGACGGCGCGGACACATCGTTCGCGCTGGAGCTCACCTTCCGCCCCGGCGGCGAGCTGGCCGGAGTGGAGCCCCTCGCTGGCCCGAACGCGGTGCAGGGGGCGTTCCAGCTGACCGCCGGCACGGGAACCTACCGGGCAGGGGCCGACGTCATCGAGTTCGGTCCGGGCATCGCCGCCGACCCCGACAACCCGCCGGTGTACAAACCGGGAGAGGCCTACCGGTACCTTTCGGGGACCAACGCCGCGGACGGCGTCAAGGTCTACATCACGGGCCGGACCCGCGGCACCCACCGCTTTACGCTCCGAGGCAGGAGCCTCTCCTAGGGCTGGACCTGCTGGAGCTGCTCGAAGAGCTCGGGCGGGATGGCGTAGATGAACACGACGGCGAGCAGGTTCTTGGCGGCGTGCACAAAGTAGGAGAACATCAGGTTCTTCCCGGTCCACACGTACACAAACACCAGTGTGGCGCCCATCGCCAGGTAGGGAAGCAACGCCGTGAGCGTGATCGCCTCCTGGCCCGCGATGTGGATGGCGGCGAACAGGACCACGGAGAGCACGCAGCACAGCCAGACGTTGAGGCGGCGGCTGAGCTTGCCGATCAGCAGGTGCCGGAAGATGTACTCCTCCACGAACGGGCCGATCACCACCAGCACGGGAATCATCAGCCAGGCCGGGACCTGCTGCATCAGTGCCTGCAGTCCGGCCTGGTTCGCCGACGTCTGGACCTCGCCGCTGGCCGCCACCACCAGTGCGGTCAGAATCATCATGGCCACCACCGCTGCCGGCACCATCATCAGCGTGAACCACGGACGGGTGGCCAGGATTCGGAGGTCACGGGCCACCACCCGGCGCGCGGCGAACAGCGCCAGGGTGCCGATGCCGCCGTAGAAGACCAGGTTAACGCCGTACGATGCCGCGGCTGGGCTGAGGGAGAGTTCCCGCAGGAAGGGGAGGAGCAGTTCCCCCGCCACGGCAAAGAAGGCCGCCACCGTCACGTAGAGGCCCACGGTGCCGAAATCGAGGCCGGAGAACCGGTACAGCTCGGGCTGCGGAGCAGATGGCCGCCGGTGCGTTGTGGTCATACGTTCAGCCTAGCTCCACCCCAACTAGGTAGCGCCAAGTGGGGCGGGCGTCACATTGCGGGCCCGCTTCGCCGTCCCGTAGAATATTCGGCATGCCTAACTTTCTGTTTCGGCGCGCCAAAGTAGCCGCCCGAACCTTCGGCCGGAAATCCGCGGCGTTCCGCGCTGCCGGTGCCTCCGCCGTCGTCCTTTTGTCCCTTTCCCTTGCTGCCTGCGGCGGTGGTGCCGCGGGCAACAGTGACGGCGACAAGCCAGTGGTCCTGACCACCTTCACCGTGCTGGCCGACGTCGCCCGGAACGTTGCGGGGGACAAGCTCACCGTGGAGTCCATCACCAAGGCGGGCGCTGAGATCCACGGCTACGAACCCACCCCGGGCGATATCCGGAAGGCAGCCAAGGCGGACCTCATCCTGGACAACGGACTGAACCTCGAAGCGTGGTTCGGTCAGTTCGTGGAGGGCCTGGACGTGCCCCACGCGGTGGTGAGCGACGGTGTGGAGGTCATGTCCATCAGCGAGGACTCCTACCAGGGCAAGCCGAACCCGCACGCCTGGATGTCGCCTGTGAACGTGCAGATCTACGTCGACAACATGGTGAAGGCCTTCAGTGAGCTTGACCCGGACAACGCCGAAGTCTTCAAGGCCAACGGTGACGCCTACAAGACCGAACTGCAGGCTGTACAGGACGAGCTGAAGACAAGCCTCGCCGGCCTCCCGGAGAACCAGCGCGCGCTGGTGACCTGCGAAGGCGCCTTCTCCTACCTGGCCCGCGACGCCGGGCTCAAGGAGGTCTACATCTGGGCAGTCAACGCCGAGCAGCAGGCCACGCCGCAGCAGATCACCCGGGCCATCGAGTACGTCAAGGCCAACCAGGTTCCCGCGGTCTTCTGTGAATCCACGGTGTCGGACGCCCCCATGCAGCAGGTCGTGGGCGCCACCGGCTCCTCCTTCGGTGGCATCCTCTATGTGGACTCGCTGTCTGAGGCCGACGGCCCGGTGCCCACCTACCTGGACCTGATCAGGCACGACGCCGCCGTCATCACCAAAGCGCTGGCCGGCGCCTCAGCCGGGGCCTCAACAGGGTCAAAGCCATGAGCACTCCCGCCATCCTCGTTGAAAACGTCACCGTCCACTACGGCGAGGTCCTGGCACTCGATTCCGCCTCGCTCAGCCTGGATGCCGCCAGGATCTGCGGCCTGATCGGGATGAACGGCTCAGGGAAATCCACGCTGTTCAAAGTGATCATGGGAATGGTCAAGCCCGACGCCGGCAGCGTACTGATCGGCGGACAGTCGCCATCCAAGGCGCGCAAGGAAGGCGGGATGGGCTACGTCCCGCAGAGCGAGGACGTCGACTGGCAGTTCCCGCTGTCCGTCCGCGACGTGGTGATGATGGGCCGCTACGGGCACCAGGGCTTCACCCGGCGACCCTCCAAGGCCGACCGATCCGCCGTCGACCAGGCCCTGGACCGCGTGGAACTGGGCGAGTACGCCGAGCGGCAGATCGGGCAGCTGTCCGGCGGGCAGAAGAAGCGTGCCTTTGTGGCCCGTGGCATCGCCCAGGGCGCCACCATGATGCTCCTGGACGAACCCTTCGCCGGGGTCGACAAACGGTCCGAAGCCACCATCAGCCGCCTCCTGCGCGAACTTGCCTCCGACGGCTGCACCATCCTGATCTCCACCCACGACCTCCACGCCATGCCTGCCCTCTGTGACGAAGCCGTACTCCTGATGCGCCGGGTCCTGATGCACGGCGCCCCGGAGTTGGTCCTGCAGCCGGAAAACCTGGCCATGGCGTTCGGACTGGACGTGCTGAACCGCGACCTCCCGGAGGAAAACGACCCCGAAGATGCCGCCCGCGCAGAGAACAGGGGCTGACCCATGGACCTTCTGGAACTCCTGTTCGAACCGCTCAGCTACGACTTCATGGTCCGCGCCATCGTCACCACCGCGCTCGCCGCCGTCGTCTGTGCCGTGCTCAGCTGCTGGCTGGTGCTGATCGGCTGGTCCCTGATGGGTGATGCCGTCTCGCACGCGGTGCTGCCCGGCGTCGTGCTGGCCTACATCGCGGGTGCCCCGTTTGCCCTCGGCGCCCTCGTCTTCGCGCTGATCGCGGTCACCCTGATCGGCGTGGTCCGCAACACCAGCCGGGTAAAGGAGGACGCCGCCATCGGCATCGTGTTCACCACGCTGTTCGCCCTGGGCCTGGTGCTCATCTCCGTCACGCCCAGCCAGACGGACCTGAACCACATCATCTTCGGCAACCTCCTGGGCGTCAGCATTCCGGACCTCATCCAGGTGCTCGTGCTGGGCGTGGTGGCCTTCGCCATCCTGATCCTGAAGCGCCGCGACCTGACCCTCTACGCCTTCGACCCCACGCACGCCCACGCCATCGGGCTCTCCCCGAAACGGCTTGGGGCGCTGCTCCTGGGTCTGCTGGCTTTGACCTCCGTGGTGGCGCTGCAGACCGTGGGCGTCGTGCTGGTGGTGGCCATGCTCATCATCCCCGGCGCCACGGCTTACCTCCTGACGGACCGCTTCAACCGCATGCTGGTCATCGCCCCGGTGGTCTCCGCCGTGTGCTCCATCGCCGGAATCTACCTGAGCTACTACCTGGACACAGCCTCTGGCGCCATGGTGGTGCTGA